>CAZFKF010000077.1:0-11056 GCA_964518805.1 uncultured Planctomycetaceae bacterium
CAAGGGCGACAACAACAACGCGGGCGGCAATCAGACGAAGTCGGATTCGACAGGATTGCTGACGAACGTGCCGTCCTCTCCCGCGGTGGGCGACGAGGACGGTGTGAACTTCGTCACCTACGGCAAAACCGGCACAGGATTGCCGATCCTCCGCGTTGGCGTGGAGAACACGGTCGAGATCACGCTGACCAATTTGCCCGCCGAAGGAAGAACGGCGTATGTCAGCGCCTGGCTCGACACCCTGGGCGACACCAGTTGGAACGATCCGGGGAACCAAATCGTCAGCGACAACCGGATCGCGGCAACGGGCCAGAATCTCGACTTCCGGCTCCAGCCCGATGGAAGTTATAAGGCCGTAGTTACGTTCACCGTACCTTGGGGCTTGACGAACGTCGAGCGTCCCACGTTCATGCGGTTCCGGCTTAGCGACACGGCCGGGGTGACGTTCTGGGACGAGGTCCCGGTGACCGTCAACGCGTCGGGCACGACGATGACCGGCCACGGCGAAATCGAGGACTACCAGGTGGCCATCCTGCCGGCTCCGCTGGACTTCGGCGACGCGCCGGACGGTGTGCTCGCCCTCCCCGGCAATCCGCCGAGCATCTACCCGACGACGGTCGCCGGCAACGGCGCCCGCAACCTCTACGATCCGGACTTCTGCTTGGGCTCGTACGTCGATTTCGACGAGCAGAACGGCACGCCGAATGCGTTCACCAACTCCAACGGCGACGGCGATGACAAGAACGTCGGGCGGAACCAGGTGAACTACATCGACGCGAGCGGCACGGTCACTCCCATCGTCGTTCCGGCTTCGGGCGATGACGACGGGGTGACTCAGGCAGACGGGGTCACTCGGCTCTCCTCCCTGATGAATGGCCAGTGGAACACAATCCACATCAACGTGCACAACGCGCTCGGCGCGGCCTCGCACGCATACCTGAGCGCGTGGATCGACTACAATGGCGACGGCGACTGGGCCGACGCCGGAGAGCAATTGATCCGCAACAACATCAACATCGCCTCCGGCGCAGACATCAATCTGCAGGGCGGAGACAACGCGTTCACGTTCTTCGTGCCGTACGAGGCATTGTCGAAGAAGACGTTCGCGAGATTCCGTCTCACGGATTCTCCGCTGGGCGCCAACGATCCCGGTTATACGGCGGGCGCGGCCGGCATCCAGCCTCCGCGCGGAGAAATCGAAGACTACCTGGTGACGATCCTCCACGAGAACACGGCGCCGACCCTGAGCGGGGTGCCCGCGCCGGCCACGATCGACGAACTGGCCGCCTACAGCTTCACGGCCACGGCCAGCGATCCGGACCTACCGAAGCAGGCGCTGACGTATAGCTTGCTCGACTTCGATGCCAGCAACACGGTGCCCGTGGGCGCCGCGATCGACAGCACCACGGGCGCATTCACGTGGACTCCATCCGAAGCCCAGGGCCCCGGAACGTACAAGTTCCAGGTGGCCGTGAGTGACGGCCTGGCAAGCACTGCGCAGACAATTGAGCTGACGGTGCGGGAGGTCAATACGGCGCCTGTGCTGACAGGTGTTCCGGCCAGTGCCACGATCAACGAACAGGCCTTATACACGTTCACGGCGACAGCCACGGACGCGGATCTGCCGGCTCAGCCGCGGAACTTCAGCCTGCTGGATTATGATGCCGCCCACGCCGTGCCGGCCGGCGCCGCAATCGACGCGGCCAGCGGCGTATTCACCTGGACGCCCAGCGAGACGCAGGGCCCCGGCACTTACAAGTTCCAGGTTGCCGTCAGTGACGGCATTACGACCACCGCCACGACGATCGAACTGACGGTGAACGAAGTCAACGTAGCTCCCGTTCTGAACGGCGTCCCGAGCAGCGCCGTAATCGACGAGCAGGCTTTCTGCACGTTCACGGCCACGGCCACGGATGCGGACGTCCCGGCCCAGACGCTAAGCTTCGGTTTGGCGGACTTCGACGCCACGCACAAGGTGCCCGCCGGCGCGGCGATCAACGCTGCCAGCGGCGTGTTCACGTGGACTCCGAGCGAGGCCCAGGGGCCCGGCACCTACAAGTTCCAGGTGACCGTCAGCGACGGCGTCACGAGCACAGCCAAGACGATCGAACTGACGGTGAACGAAGCCAACGTGGCGCCCGTGCTCAACGGCGTGCCCGCCAGCGCAACGATCGAAGAGCTAACCCCGTATACCTTTACGGCAACAGCCAGCGACACGGACCAACCGGCCCAGACGCTGACCTTCAGCCTGGCAGATCTCGACGCCTTCAACACGGTGCCCGCGGGCGCCGCGATCGACCCCTCCACGGGTGTGTTCACCTGGACCCCAAGCGAGGCCCAAGGCCCCGGCACCTACAGGTTCCAGGTGGCCGTCAGCGACGGCACCGCGACCACCTCCAAGACGATCGAACTGACGGTGAGCGAAGCGAACGTGTCGCCCATCTTGAACGGCGTGCCCAGCAGCGCCGTGATCGACGAGGCAGTCCCCTACACGTTCACGGCGACAGCCACCGACGCGGATCTGCCGGCCCAGGCGCTGACCTTCAGCCTGATGGACTTCGATGTCGACAACGCGGTGCCTGCGGGCGCCGCGATCGATCCCACGACGGGCGCGTTCACCTGGACGCCGAGCGAGGCTCAAGGGCCTGGGACCTACAAGTTCCAGGTGGCGGTCAGCGATGGGACGACGACCACTGCCCAGACCATCGAATTGACGGTTCAGGAGGCCAACGCTGCGCCGGTGCTTCACGGCGTCCCGACGATCGTCGCGATCGACGAACTGTCGCGGTACACTTTCACCGCCACGGCCACCGACTCCGATGTCCCGGCTCAGCCCCTGTCGTTCAGTCTGCTCGACTTTGACGGCAGCAACATCGTGCCCGCCGGCGCTGCGATTGATCCGACCTCGGGCGTGTTCACCTGGACTCCGAGCGAGGCTCAAGGGCCTGGGACCTACAGGTTCCGGGTGGCGGTCAGCGACGGAGTGATAACCGCCGCGCAGACGATCGAAGTGACCGTGAGGGAATTGAACGCATCGCCCGTCCTCAACGGCGTTCCGGCGAGCGCGAACGTTGAGCGGTCGGCGTTGTATACCTTCACCGCGACAGCCACGGACGCGGACCTGCCGGCCCAACCGCTGACCTTCAGCTTGCAGGACCTCGACGCGAGCAATCGGGTGCCGGCGGGGGCGGCGATCGATCCGGTTACGGGCGTGTTCTCATGGACGCCAAGCGATACCCAAAGCTTGGGAACGTACACGTTCCAAGTGGCGGTCAGCGACGGAGTGGTCACCGCCGTGCAGACCATCGCACTGACCGTGAAGGAATACAACCATCCGCCGGTCCTCAGCGGGGTGCCTTCAATCGCAACGATCGATGAACTCGCGTTGTACTCGTTCACGGCCACGGCCAGCGACGAGGACCTGCCGCCGCAGACGCTGACGTTCAGCCTGGTGGACTTCGACGCCGCCAACACGGTGCCTGCCGGCGCTGCGATCGACGGCGCCGGGCACTTCACCTGGACGCCGACCGAAGACCAAGGACCGGGAACCTACAAGTTCCAGATCGCGGTCAGCGACGGGGAAAAGACGACGGCCAGGACGATCGAACTGACGGTCAACGAAGTCAACTCGGCCCCCGTGCTGAACGGGGTTCCGGCCAGCGCCACCATCGAGGAATTGGCTCCGTACACGTTCGCGGCCGCAGCCGCGGATTCGGACGTGCCGGTCCAGTCGTTGACGTTCAGCCTGCTGGACTTCGACGCCGCCAATAGAGTGCCCGCCGGCGCCGCCATCGACCCCACCACGGGCGCGTTCAACTGGACGCCGAGCGAGGCCCAAGGCGCCGGGACGTACAAGTTCCAGGTGGCCGTCAGCGACGGCGTGACCACCACCGCGAAGACGATCGTGCTGACCGTGCGGGAAGCCAACACGGCGCCGGTCCTGGATGGTGTCCCGGCCACCGCAACCATCGATGAGTTGGCCCTGTACACCTTCACGGCCGCGGCGAGCGATGTGGACCTCCCTGCTCAACCTTTGAGGTTCAGCCTGCTGGATTTCGACGCCAGCCACCAGGTGCCATCCGGCGCTGCCATCCATAGCAGCACAGGCGTATTTGCCTGGACGCCGAGTGAGGCCCAAGGCCCCGGGACGTACAAGTTCCAGGTGGCCGTCAGCGACGGGACGACCACGACCGCCCGGACGATCGAGTTGACGGTAAGGGAAGTCAACGCCGCGCCTGCGCTTGGCGGCGTTCCGGCCAGCGCCGCGATTGACGAACTGGCGTTGTACACGTTCACGGCGACGGCCACCGACGCCGACATCCCGACGCAGACCTTGACCTTCAGTCTGCTGGACTTCGACGCGGCCAATCCGGTGCCCGCGGGCGCCACGATTGACGCCACGACAGGCATGTTCACGTGGACCCCCACCGAAGTCCAGGGGCCTGGAACGTACAAGTTCCAGGTGGCGGTTACCGACGGGGTGACCACCACGGCCCAGGCGATCGAACTGACCGTGAGGGAAGTCAATGTGGCGCCGGTACTTAACGGCGTTCCGGCCAGTGCCGCGATCGACGAATTGTCGTTGTACACGTTCACGGCGACGGCCACGGACTCCGACCTGCCGGCCCAGACGCTGACGTTCAGCCTTGTGGATTTCGACGCTACGCACAAGGTACCATCCGGTGCGGCGATCAATCCCACAACGGGCGTGTTCACCTGGACGCCGACCGAAGCCCAAGGTCCCGGAACGTACAAATTCCTCGTGGCCGTCAGCGACGGCGCGACCGCGACCGCCAAGACAGTCGAACTGACGGTGAGGGAAGTCAATGTGGCGCCAGTACTTAACGGCGTTCTAGCCAGTGCCGCGATCGACGAATTGTCGTTGTACACGTTCACGGCGACGGCCACAGATTCCGACCTGCCGGCCCAGACGCTCGTGTTCAGCCTGCTGGACTTCGACGCCACCTACAAGGTGCCCGCGGGCGCCGCGATCGATCCGGCCACGGGCGTGTTCACGTGGACTCCAACCGAGGCCCAAGGGCCCGGGACCTACAAGTTCCAGGTGGCCGTCAGCGACGGCGCGACGAGCACCGCCAAGGCGATCCAACTGACGGTTCGGGAAGTCAACCAGCCGCCGGTCCTCGCAGGGTTCCAAGGGACACTGACGTACACCGAAAGCGACCCGGCCACCGGAATCGCCGAGTTGATTACCGTTTCCGACACCGACAGCACAAGTGCCACGGGTGCGACGGTCCGTGTTTCCGCCAACTACCAAAGTGGAGAGGACGTGCTCTCCATGGTGGATGTCGGGAGCATCCACGGCACGTGGGATGCGACAAACGGAGTCCTGACGCTGACCGGCAACGACACCTTGGCGAACTACCAGGCGGCGTTGCGAAGCGTGAGATACCAGAACACGAGTGCGTACGCCCACAAGGCGACGCGCACGGTGACGATCGAGGTCAGTGAGGGATCGCTGAAGAGCAATCCCGTGAGTCGGGACATTGCCATCGCGTTCAATCCGGACCCGATTGTCTACCTGCCGGGCGCCGGCGCGAGCAGTGCCCTTGCCGTCCAGACGAGCGCTTCCAGCGTCAACAGCATCCTGGTCCAGCGTTTCGGAGATGACATCCAGGTCATCGATCAGGCGGTGACCGATCCGGTGAATCGCATTCTCCGGCAGCAGCCGCTCAGCACGATGGATTCCCTCAAGCTGGTCGGGGCCGCGAACATCGCCGACCAGGTGACTGTTGATCTGGGTGCCGGCGGCGATTTCTCGATCCCCGAGGGGATGATCTTTGACGGAGGCGCGGGGACGGGAGACGCCTTGACGATCGTGGGCACGTCCAACGCCGATTCGTTCGCCGTACGCAAGCAAGCCTCGGACACGGAGGTTCCGGACCATATTGTGGCGAACGGACTCAATGTTGGGTTCCTGGGAGCAGAGCAGCTCATGCTCACCGGCGGCGCCGGCGGGGACACCTACAAGATCGCCGCCCTGGCCGTACCCACAACGCTCACGGATGGCGTCGGCGGTGACACGATCGACTTCTCCGAATCGACCGTCGTGGGGGTCACCATCGATCTCAACAAGAGCGCAGGCGCGGCACAAAGCGTTTTCGGTGTCAAGGGAGGCAAAACACTCGCCCTGAAGGGCCTCTTTGCCGATGTGATTGGGACCTCCAAGGCCGACAAGATCAAGGGCAATAAGTTGGCCAACCACATCTGGGGCGGGGCTGGAAACGACATCATCTACGGCGGTGGCGGTGCTGACTGGCTCTACGGCGAAGCCGGCAACGACAAGCTGTACGGCGGCGCGGGGAACACCGTGCTCGTGGGCGGTAACGGAAATGACCGCCTGGAGTCGACCTCCGGAAGGGCCCTGCTGATCGGCGGATTGGGCAGGGACACGCTCAAGGGCGGCAGGGGCGACACGATTCTCATTGGCGGCACCACGACCTACGACAGCAACGATCTCGCCCTGGCGGCCATCATGAACGAATGGACGTCGGCGAAACCGTTCAATCAGCGAGTGAACAACCTGACCAAGGGAATTGCACTCGGCGAAGAGACCATCGCACTGAACCGAAAGAACGCCGTCAACCGCAACGGGTCGGTGGTCAACGACAACGCTCGCGACACGCTCTTCGGCGGCGCGGGCCACGACTGGTTCTTCGACTTCGCGTCGGACTTGGTCAAGAACCGCAACCGCCGCAACGATCGCTAAGGCTTGCTGTGGCCAACCAGCCGATGTACTCCATCTGGTGGGATGGAATGCATCGGCTGCGCGCGTGATCGCCCTTCAGACGACGCAAACACCGCGCTCACGGCAAAAGGCGCGACCGCGCCTGAGCGCGCATCGGTCGGGCACAAACGTCCCGATCGTATCTGTTTCTTGTCGCGCGATCTCATTGCTTTGCCACTAAGTGGTAGTACATAATGGTGGTCTGGTAATCCACCACACAAGTGTATTCTATCCTGTCGTTGGCCTCTCAACCGAGTGGGATTTCGTCTCTATTCAGCGGCATATTCCGCTTGAGAAAAGAGGCGTTATAGACAGTTTCGGATTCGTGGGATAGACCCAGAAACTATGCGATTTGGGGGATATATGATTGCTTTTTTGGCATTTCGAGGTTTTAATCGAACCGGTTAGACCCGCTGCAATTCGTTTGACGGTTTTGCAGTTTTGCTCTATCACAAACGTTCGGACAGAGATGTTCGGCTGGGGCCCTTCTTCTGATTGCGCTGGCCCGGCCGGTGGCACGCTCACTTTGCTTCCAGGAGTTTGATCCATGGGGATCTGGGATTCGCTCTTTCGGACTTCCGGTACACAGGGGAATTCCCGGCGGGGGGGCTCGAAGAAGGAACGGCGCCGTGACCGGCAGCACTCCAAGCCGCGCGGACTCCGTATGGAGCAGTTTGAGGCGCGGATGCTCCTGAGCATCGAGCCGCCCAGTCTGGTGGCAATCATTCCGAAGGAGAACCAGATTCTGACCGACGGCCAGAAGCTGGCCGAGGCCCCCAAGGAACTCTTGTTGCGGTTCAACGTCGGTCAAACGATCGACACGCAGTCGCTGGCGACCGGGATCCAGTTGGTCCGCAGCGGCGGCGACAGCAAGTTCGACGGCGAGTCCGGCAACACGGTTGCGGATGTCGTGGCTCCGATCGGCTGGATCGGCGTCGAGCGACCGGACGTGCCCAACGAAGTGACGGTGCGTTTTGCCGAATCCCTTCCCAACGATTCCTACCGCCTTTGGCTTTACGGGAGTAGCGCCACGGTACAGTCGCTGTTCGGCCAGAATCGTGGGATTCCGTTGCGCAACACGGACCAGCCTCCCAAGCCGCTCAATGGCAAGCTTGTGGACGGCCAATGGGTCGGAAGCGACGAGGCGCACCCGTTCTCCATCGACGTCGGGCCGCAGGTCACTTCCGTCGTGCCGCAGCCGGTGACGCGGGTCGACCTGCCGAATCCGGTCTTCGACGTCGTCAGCCAGCCAACGGCCAACAGCACCTTCACCGTCAAGTACGGCACCGAGCCGGCGCGGACTTTCACGTTCGTCAGCGGCACGCCCTCGGGCGACCAGGTCAAGATTGGGACCACGACGTCGGTCACCGCAGCCAACCTTGCCAGCCGAATCACGACGCTGATGGCCGGCAAGGTGAGCGCGTCGGCGGACGGTTACCGGGTCACGTTCACCGGCGCCGGCTCCACCCCGCGACTCGACGCGGGCACGAGCGGGATGACGGTCGTCAGCCAGAAGCTGAACCAGCAGAAGAACGTTGTCCAAGTGTTCTTCAACGAGGACCAACTCGATCAGACCTCGGCCCAGACCGTCACGCACTACACCCTGTTTCCCACGAAGGACCCCGCCAATCCGGCCGATGACGTGGCTTCGCTAATCACGGTGAAGGGGAACATCGCCGATTTGGTTGCCTCCGGCGGCAAGCAGTTCACGGTTTCTAACGGGGGAGCCAACGCAACGTTCACGTTCGTTACGGGTGTTCCCGGGCCGTACGAGATTTCGATTGCGCCCGCCACGGACACTCTCACCACCGTGGCGGCCAAGATCGCTACGGCCATCGACAGTTCGGGCGGCGCGCTGCAATTGTCGGCGTCGGCGTCGGGGACCATCGTGGCGCTCAACGGCGGCGTGACGGTGCCCAACTTCACCGACGGCGTTGCCCCGCGCAGCACGGGGTTCGGCTTCTCGAAGGAGCCCGTCCATCCCCTCAGCGCGCGCTACGACGCCACGCGCAACATGGTCGAACTGACCTTCGATTTCGACCTGGACCGTTACGCCACCGGCACGTTCCGGCTCCGCGTCGGGGACGACTACGATCAGAGCATCTCGACGACGAGCTATACGGTGCCCGGAAGCAGCAACGCGGACACCGATCCCGATTACTCGAGCTTCTGGTCGTCCTACGACCTGGCCCCGACGCTCCAACTCTCCGGCACGGGAGCCACGCTCGACGGCAAGACGTTCGCTCTCACCAGCGGCGCCCTTGCCAAGACCTTCCAGTACTTCACGGCTTCGAGCTTCGACGTCATTGCTCAGCCCAAGGTGGGCAGCGTGCTGACCGTCTTTGATGGAACGACTCCGCGGACGTTCACGTTCGTCTCGAGCGGCGCCACGAACGCTCAGATCAACATTGGCAGCACGCTCAGCGCGACCCGCAACAACATCGTCAGCGTCGTGAACACCATCATGGGCGCCGGCACGGCCACGGGCGTCCTCGACGGCTCGAATCAGCCGATCCGCGTCCAATTGAACGCGGGCACGCTCAAGCGCTCGGTCGATCTGCGAGATTCGGGCTTCGCCGTTGCCGGCGGCCCGACCGGCGGAAACGTGGCGATCCCGGTCGTTGCGACCGATGACGCGGCGGCGATTGCTGCAAAGACCGCGCCGAAGATCAACGAAGCCTTTGCGGCCCTCAAGTGGAACGTGGCGGCCAAGAAGGCGAAGGTCGTGTTGACGGGTTCGGGGGCGCCGACCGTCGACCCGGGCACGTCGGGGCTCGTGTTCATGCCGCAGACCTCGTTCGACGGCTCCGCCAATCAGAGCGTCGTGATCAGCGCGGCGATTCTGCCCAAGGCGTATTCTCCGTCGTTGGAGTGGCCCGGTTCGACCAGCGAACCGGGCGCCCGGAATCTTCCGGCGAACGCTCCCCTGACGGGGCCCGAGGCCGAGGACCACTATGCCGACCAGACCAACTACGACGGCACGCAGGCAGGCGGCGCCGACGTGACGCCGGGCGTGGTGACCAAGACCTACAACTTCCCCAAGACCTACGGTCAGTACCCAGCCGGCAACACGCTTACCAACCAGATCTTGAACGGCCAGGACGCCGGCAAGAAGCAGATCCAGCTTGCCCGCCAGATCATGGAGTTGTACGGCAGGCATCTCGGCATCCAGTTCATTGAAGTCGAAGACCAGACGTTGGGGGCCGCGGACATCGGCATCGTCACCGGGAATCCGCAGGTCGTGGATGCGAACCTGCCGGTCAATGGGGCGAACGCGGTGGGCGGGGTTGCCGGACGCGGCCTGGCCATCATGAACAACAACGTCAACTGGGGCACCAGCGCGTTCGGCGGCACGTGGTTCGTCACGGCCATGCGCGAGATCGGGCAGTTGCTCGGATTGGGCAATGCATACGATCTACCCGGCTTCAGCGTGATGGGCGCCTCGGAGCAAGGGTTGACCACGTCGCAGATCGGCGCCGACGCGGTGTTCCCTGGCGACGCGGACATCCTCGCCGGGCAATATCTCTATCGTCCGGACAGCAACGACGTCGACCTGTACAGCTTCCAACTGACGAGGAAGGGCACGTTCAGCGCCGAGACCATGGCCCAACGTCTGGCCCAGGCGAGCACGCTGAACGCCTCGATCACGTTGTACGACGGCAACCACCAGGTCATCGCCCGCAACGACGACTACTTCGGCAAAGACTCGCATGTCGAACTCCACCTGGAGCCCGGCACCTACTACATCGCGGTCACCGCCAGCGGGAACGACAGCTTTGACCCGGAAATCGCCGACAGCGGCATGGGCGGAACGACCCAAGGGGCCTACGATCTGCGCCTCACGTTCAAGCCCGATCGCACCACGGCCGACGTAACCATCGTCGATAACACCACGAACGCGCTGGATGGCGACGGCGACGGGCGGGCAGGCGGGGCGTACAACTTCTGGTTCAATGTGGCGGACGAAAGCACGAACAAGACGTTGTTCGTCGACAAGTCGCCGTCGCTGGGCCGCGGGGTGGCCAGTTCCACCTATCCCCTCGGCACCGCAACGAACCCCTACCGAACGATCACCGAGGCCCTCTCGGCCGCCAGTTCGGGCGACTTGTTCACGCCCGGCGACATCGTCCGCATCATCGGCAACAACTTCGCCGACGACAATCACGGCCGCTCCATCCTGGCGTGCACGGGCTCGCAGCTCAACACGCTGGTGCAGCAGGGCAAGACGCCCATGTTCACCTTGGCCGACGAGAGCAATACGTACATCTTCGAGTTCGTCCCGGCCGGCGGTTCCTTGAAGGTGTCCACGCA
>CAZFKF010000078.1:0-10952 GCA_964518805.1 uncultured Planctomycetaceae bacterium
AACGGGAAGGCGTAAGAAAAGGGAAAGGGAGGGATGGGGTTTCAAGGGCCCTGATCGTAAGGTTGCCAACTGCTAGCGCGATCACTGCGAGGAAAGAAGAAAGAGTCTGGTGGGTTGCGTCCATGGTGGGGGCAGGCCGACAGCGCTGGGGCTCGTTGGCCAGACGTGGGGGATAACGGCTTGCGGGGAATGCTCGGGAAGAACAGAATAGACGTTTCTCCGGCCTCCCCAAGAGGGAGTGTCGCGAAAGGTCTCGGTAGAACCTATTCGAGGGGTTAAGCGCTATGGCTGTTCTTGGCGTCAACATCGATCACGTGGCCACCCTTCGGCAGGCGCGGCGGACCTATGAGCCTGATCCGGTGTGGGCAGCAGCCCTTGCCGAGCTTGGGGGGGCAGATGGCATCACCTTGCATCTCCGCGAGGATCGACGGCACATCCAGGACCGCGACCTGGAAATCCTCCGCCAGACGGTCACTGTGAAGTTGAACCTCGAAATGGCCTGTAACCAAGAGGTGCTCGCGGTCGCCTGTCGCGTGCTTCCCGATCAAGCGACTTTGGTGCCCGAGCGCCGCGAAGAAGTGACCACCGAGGGTGGGCTTGACGTGTCGGGCAATCGCGATCGGGTCGCGGAAGTCATTGCCGCGCTGCGCGATCACGGGGTCTCGGTGAGCCTGTTCTTGGACCCCGAGTTGCGGCAGATCGAAACGGCCGCCGATCTGAAGGCCGACGCCGTCGAGTTGCACACCGGCAAGTACGCCCTTGCCAAGCCAGGTCCCCAGCGCGACCAGGAACTGGCCGCCCTCGCAACCGCCGGCGCGCGGGTACGCTCGGCAGGCATGGTCCTGCACGCCGGTCACGGCCTGAACTACCAGAACGTCCAACCGGTCGTCGCCATCCCCCTGATGCACGAACTGAACATCGGACACTCTATCGTGGCCCGGGCCGTGATGATCGGATTCCAGCAGGCCGTGCGCGAGATGAAAGACTTGGAGAGCGGGAAAGACTGACCGGCGGGAACCGGACATGCCTTTCGGGGGTCGGGCAAAAAGTGTAAAGTGCGGATTGGAATGCGGGAACAACGCTCGGCTGCGTCCCCGTGCCCCGCTTCCTTCGTGGTGGAACCTGCTCTTGGACCTTTACGGGAGTCGTCAGAGTATCCATGCCTACGCGCGCTGAACAGTTTGCGGGCCTCTCGGTGGCTTTGGTCACGCCGTTTCGCGACGGTCAGATCGACATCCATTCCCTCAAGGAGCAGGTGGAGTTCCAAGTCGAGGCGGGTACCACATGCCTCTGCCCGGTTGGCACCACCGGCGAGTCGCCCACGCTATCCCATGCGGAGCACGAGCGCGTCATCGCCGCCGTGGTCCAAGCCGCGGCAGGACGAATCAAGGTGATGCCGGGCACCGGCTCGAATAGCACTGCGGAGGCATTGCGTCTGACCAAATGGGCGGCCAAGAGCGGGGCGGATGCCGCCCTGGTGGTGGCTCCTTACTACAACAAACCTACCCAGGAAGGCTTCTACCAGCACTTCAAGGCCCTGGCCGAGGCGGTCGACATCCCGATCTGCGTCTACAACATCCCCGGCCGAACAGGCAAGAACATCGAGGCGGAAACCATCGCCCGGATGGCCGAACTGCCCAACATCGCCATGGTCAAGGAGGCCACCGGCTCGATGGACCAGGCGTCGCAAATCCTGGCTCTGACGGATCTTACTGTCCTTAGCGGCGACGATAGCCTGACGCTTCCCCTGCTGTCGATCGGGGCCCGGGGAGTGATCTCAGTTGTGGGGAACATCGTCCCGAAGGACATGATCGCCTTGTGTCGCGCCTTCGATGCGGGCAACGTGGGCGAAGCCCAACAATGGCACAAGAAGCTCTTCCCCCTCTGCCGCGACATGCTCGGCCTTTCGACGAATCCGATTCCCATTAAGGCGGCTATGGCGATTTTGGGCCGCGACACCGGCGAATTGCGCCTGCCGCTCACGCCGCTGTCGGCCAACGAAGAGGCCCGGCTTCGCAAGACCCTGGCCACGTACGGCTTGACCTGATACACAGCACTTCGGGGAGAACTGACTCGTTGAAGCCGGCCGACGGCGTTAAGGCGTAGGAATTGGGCGGATTCTGTCGAATCCTCCTCATGTTTCGATCGCGTGCAACCGAAAACAGGGACAGCCAGAACTCGGCTGGACGGACTGCGTTGTCCCTGTGAGGTTGCACATCGATGCGCATCTCGGTCATTGTCAGCACCTACAATTCTCCGGATTGGCTCGGCCGGTGTCTTCTCGGCTACGCAATCCAGTCGCACCGGGACTTTGAGGTCGTCGTGGCCGACGACGGCTCAACCGCCGACACCGCGATCCTGATCGGGCGGCTGCGGCGCGAGACGCGGCTGGCAATCCGCCACGTCTGGCAAGAGCATCGCGGATTCGGAAAATGCTCCATTCTCAATCGGGCGATCGCCGCCGCATCGAGCGACTACGTCCTGTTCACCGACGGCGACTGCATTCCACGATTCGACTTCGTCGAGCAGCACGTACGAAACGCAGAGGCGGGGCACTTCCTGTCCGGCGGCGCCGTGCGTCTGCCCATGGAGGTCAGCCGGTCCATCGAGCCGGAACACGTCCTCGGCCGGCAGGCGACCGATCCGCGCTGGCTGGAGGCCCAGGGCTTTTCCAGCGGCAGAAGGCGCTGGACGCTCGCGGCCGGGCCGCGCCTCGCGTGGCTCTGCGATCAAATGACGACGACGCGGGCCACCTTCAACGGCGGAAACTCGTCGGTTTGGATGGCCGACCTGGTGCGGGCTAACGGATTCGACGAGCGCATGGGATATGGCGGCGAGGACCGGGAACTCGGCGACCGGCTCTGCAACGCCGGCGTTCGTGGCAAGCAGATTCGCCATCGCGCCGTGTGTGTCCACCTCGATCACGCCCGCGCCTACATCGACCCTGAAATGCTCGAAAGGAACCTCGCCCTGCGTCGCGAGACGCTGCGGAACCGTTCCCTCCGGACCCCGTACGGAATCCGCAAGGACTTCATCGAGTTCGAGCGGCCACAACGCGCCGCGAAGCAAGCGGCCCGCGCCGCCTGACCCCCGCTATTGCTTGCGCGGCAATCGGCGTTGGGCGTCGGTTTCGGGGGCGGCTTGTTGGAGTTGTTGGATGGCGCGGGCTACGCCGGGGAACGGCTCGCGGGAGGCTTCGGGTTTCTGGAGCGTGCCGCCCACGTGAATCAGCATGATCTGCTGGCTGGCCCCACTCAACAGGTCGTGCAGCAGGGGCAGGTCGCGGTCGCCGCGGCCGACCATGCCGTGGAGTGTCAGTCGGATCTGCGACTGGAAGTTCATCTCGCCCTTGCCCACCAGGCTAATCGTATCGCCGCTGAACTTGATGCGGTCGAAGTAGATGGCGTTGCCCTCGACGCGAAAGTCGATGTCGCAGTTGCTGAAGGCGGTGCGGTCGGGCCGGCGCGTGCGGAGCATTTTGAGAATGTGGATCATGACCGGCAGTTCGTAGATGTCGGCGTCGGAGAGTTCGATCTTGCCGCTGCCGCCCAACAGGTTCACGGTCCGTCCGCTGCCGTGCAACTGGACCTCGGCCCGGACCGTGCCGCGGAGGTCGCGGGCTCCGGCGCCGACCTCCTGGACGCAGCGGGCCATGTCGGCCTGAGCCAATTCGGCGCGGAGTTGGTAGCGCGGCGTCGCGCTCAGGATGATGTAGCCGTCGCACGTCAGCCTGCCGCCGAACAACTGCCCGGAGACCGATCGCGGCGTCTGAGGCGTCTCGCCTGCCGGTGGCGGGGCTTGGCCCGGCTGAGGCCGGTCGACCCAATTGCCGAACAGGATTCGTTCGTCGTCGATCCAGAGCGGCCCGGTGATCTGGGTGACCTGGAAGTCCTTGTACATGCCCGAGACGATGTCTAACTCGCCGCGCGTGGAGAAGCGATCGCCGTCGCATTGGCCGACCAGACGCACGTCGCCGTTGAGGTTGTCAAGTCTGAGGCCGAAATCCACGCTCGCCTGCTGGAAACCGACAAGCAGATTCCACTGCGTGGCGAGCGGGTCGCCGGGGCGGCCGCTCTGGCCCAGCACGAAGGTGCCGTGGAGGTGGATCGGGCCGCTAGGGTTGATCTCCGAGATGGCTTTGCGCAAGCGTCCGGGGAGCACCGACGATAGTTCGCGGTCGACGCTCAGGCGTTCCACATCCAAGGCGTCGAGCGTCAGACGCCAACTGCCGTCCGGGAAGAAGTCGCACTGGCCCTCGCTGGAGACCCGCGTATTGCCGTGCTCGCCGCGGAAGTGCTCCAGGGTCACGTGCCCGTCGCGATAGGTGAGCAGGCCTTGGAGTCTCTCCAGGCGATAGGGGAAGTAGTTGGGTTTGATCGAAGTGGTCTCGCTCCGTGGCCGGGCCTGGAGGTTCACCGTGAACTTGTCGTCGCCGGACACGTGCGCAATTTCAACATCCAGATCGGCCACTCCTTGCGGCTGCACGTTGTTCCACACCTGTTGCATGCCCGGCTTGAGAGAGTCTCGCAGCTCCTCTTCCAGGGGAATTCCCAAGCCCGCGATGCGGAGCACCAGGCGATTGCCGTCGGGCGTGGCCTGGAGACTTCCGCTGCCGGTCAATCGTCCGGCGCCGTGGAATCCTTCCAGGTCGGTGAAGGTCCAATCGTGGTCCCTCATTTCCATGGTGCCGCGGATATTGCCGATGAGATACGGGAACTTCTCGTAACGGATGCTGGCGCGGTTCAGGCCCACCAGCACGTGACGATGGAAGGGCTCGTGGGACTTGTCGCGCGAAGCTCGGGCGAAGAAGCTCACGCTGCCCCGCGGTTCCATCGAGCGGATCACCGCCCGGGACTTCCCCGGAATCGCGTTGATGAGTTTCTCGTCGATAGCGATGTTCTCGCCCCGCGCCTCGCTCCAACCGCACGGAGCGGTCAGCGCTTGGCGGATCTCGGCCTTGATGCGCACGGGCTGATTGCCACTGTAGGCCGTGAGATTCGCCGTGAACACGTCGTTTTCGAGATTCATGCTCCCCTGGCAGCGTTCGAGGCGGTAGGGGAACTTGTCGAAGGTGAAGGCGACGTTGGCGCATTGGACCGCCAGTTTGGACCGCCATGCTTTTCCGTCGTGCGTGAGGTTGAGGTCGGCGTTGATCTGGCCGGCGGGGAGAAAGCGGTGCCAGTGCTCTCGAAGGTTCTCGGGAAGCACGTCGATGAGTTCCTGGTCCAGATCGAGATCGCGGATTTCGGCCTGCAACGAGGCGGGGCTCTGCTCGCCGTATCCCACCCGGTGCCCGGAAACCTCCAAACGAGCTTGCCCGCATCGCGCTGACAGACGTTCCACGGTCACCCCTTCCTCGGTGCCCACCAGCGTGCCGTGAATGTCGGTCAGCGGCCGAGGCAGGCGCGAATCCTCCAGCCGTCCGCGAGTCAATTGGCCGGTGCAGCGGAAACGGTAGGGAGAACCATCCTCAGGGTCGTGGCGGACCTGGAATTCGAGCTTGCCTTGCCCGCGAAGCCGTCGCACGATGTCCAGTCGCGACTCCCATGCTTCCGGGAGCGTGTGATACAGCTCGGGCGACAGTTCCAATCCCTCGACGATGCCGGAGATATTCCACTGCCCGTCGCGCGGGTGAATGGCCCCCGAGAATTCCGCCTGGCGCAGCATATCGCCGGTCAACGTGCCTTGGAAGTCGCACGTCTCGGGGGACAACCCGGGAGACGCCGAGTCATCCGGCTTCAGCGCGAGGCCGATATCGCGGATGGTGAAGCTGCTGGACGGATTCTTCACCGGGTCAAACACCTCGATCGATCCGCTCTCGATGCGGATCTCGGGAATCGTATCGTGCGACCTATGCGGATGGAGCAGCCTTTCGGTGCTCCAGGAACCGTCGGGACGCCGGGTGGCACGGATCGTCGGTCGGCGGAACACGACCCGGTCAATCTGTGGATCGCCTTGGACAAGTTTCTCCAACTCCGTGGGACACGTGACGAAGACTTCATCCACCTGGGCGAGTTCGGCGCGCGGTCCTTCGGCGCCGGGCTCGATCACGGTCAGCCCGCGTACCAGGATCCCCCGCCCGGGCACCAACTCTGCCGAGCGGACGGTCACCTTCAAGTCGTCGTAGAGTCCAGCGAAATGCGCCTCAATACGGCGTCGGATTTCGTCATCCACGCGCCGATTGAGGTGCGGGATGGCGAGCGCTACTCCCATCACCGCGCCAAGGACTCCCCACTTGAAGATGAACCAACAGGAGTTCACCAGGCTCCGAACAATCGATCACAACCCTCCATGGTTGGGAATTGAAATGGAAGATGAAGAGGAACGGCGAAAGACCGGGAACGAGCGGTGAGTCGCGAGGGACGAGCGCGAGCGGCACGACGGTTCAGGCTCCCCTCTTCCGTCACAGGAGACGGGCGGGGACTGGCGGCAGTCTGCTCGTGATGCCACTTCGTCATGTCTCTTGCCTCCCTGAACCTTTCTTCTCCGCTGTCTGCCCCTTTCCTCTTCTCCCACTCTCTCGTTCTGTTTTCGCCGATGTCCCAACTGCCGCTCCCCCGGCCAGCACTATCAGCGCTAGCATCGCCGGCACGCGATAGCGGATCGAACCGACGAAGACTACATGCAGTGCTGTCAAATAGACCGCAGGCAGCCAGCAGAGCACGTACGGCCATCCCCGCCGGATGGTTCGCGCGACCCCGAACGCGGCCAGGAGCATGATCGGCACGTAGGTCAACACGATGGCCAACTGAATCGGCCACGCCGAGAGCCCCGCCTCGTTCGCCCACACGTTCCAGATGCGAAGGAACTTCACGCCCGCAAGCTCGATCGCGCGACCAGGGTGCTCGCGGGCCCAGGCCACGGCTTCGCTCGTCATGCGGCGGTCGAAGCGGTACTCGAATGGGCCGGGCTGGCTGTTGTCATCGCGAGTTCGGGATCGTTCCTGCTGCACGAACCGGTCGACGAACGACAAGTCGCTTGCGCCCGTGGCCTGAGGGTTCCAGCCGTCGTAGAGACTGACTCCGACCTGCAGCGTCGTGGGAACAAAGCGGCCGACTGCCCGGTAGTTGCGGACCCACCACGGCGTCATGGCCGCCGCGAGCCCGGCCAGCATGATCGCGCCGACTGCCAGATGCCGCATGCGTTCGCGGCTGGCAATGAGACTCACGAGGATGGCCGCCGGAGTGAAAAGCAGCCAGCTTGGCCTCGCCAGAGTCGCTGCTCCGGCCACCAGCCCGGCAGCGGCCGAACCGAGCGCCTGCCACACGGAAAGGGATCCCGCGAACCACCGGCGATGAGACGCTCGCACCGAGCCGGTCGCCGTCTTGGGACGGAAGGGACTTGACGGCAAGCTCAACGCAACCCCGGTCCAGAGGGCGAGCTGAAAGACCATCAGCGGGCAGAACAGGGCTTCACTGAGCACCATGACGCTCATGGCTACGGCGCCAGGCTCGAAGGCCGCGAACGCCGCTGCCACCAGCGCGGCTCGGCTATCGAAGAGCCGCCACGCAATCCACGCCACGCCGCCCACAGCCGCTGTCCCGAGCACCGCTCCCAGAAGGCGGGCCCAAACGACCGGCGGGTTGTCACCACCCAGGGCAAAGAGCGGGGCCAGCAACAGCGGATAGCCCGGTGTCCGGAACACGCGGGCATCGGGCGAGCCAAACTCGTAGGGGCTGCCATGGGCAATGGCCCGCCCGAGGACCCAGTAGCTCTCGCTATCGCCAAAGAAAAACCGCTCTCCCACGCGCCGCTGCCACCACCCGGCTGCTGCCAGGCGCACGCCCAAGGCCGCCAGCAGCAGAACCGTCAACCATCGGGCAGAAGAACGCGACATCGATGACTCACCACAAAACACCACGAACCACCAGTGAGAGTATGGAAAAACCCCACCGAATGGGAACACTCGACAAAATGGGCGAGATATGGTACTTCGTTCGGGCGTTCAGGGTCAAGATCAAGAGGTGGGGGGGTCCTAGGCGAAAGGCGGTGTGCCGAGGTGCTGGACAGCTCGGTGAATTCCTTTGCGCTCGCCTCAGCCAGATCTGATCGCTGAAGTTGCAGACATTAATCCGCCCACGTCACGAGCGGCTTCGCCCAATCGCGGAGCTTCCTCGTGGAGACCTCCGGCCGGGCACGGTGCGGGGTCAGGAGACCCGCGCACAGCGCGCGTTCCTTCTGCCCTTCCCCTCTCCCGCTGTTTTCCCTATTCTTCTTTCCATTCCCTTCGCGTTCTTCCGACCGGTCAATCCGCCGTCCCGTCGCGGTCCAGGTAGCAGTAGACGTTTTGCTCCAGGGCGTTGGCGTTGAGTCGCAGCAGCGGCTGGCCGTCTTCGGTGCCGGGTACGTCGATGACGCGGATCACGCGGGACCAATCGGCCAGTTCGGGGGCGACCTGCGCCAGCCGGTTGGGCGACTGCTCGAAGAACTCGTGCGACCACGAATTCCCTTTGCGACCCGGGAACAGGGCCAAGTAGAGGATGTCCATCTCCACCAATTCATTGAAGAAGTGGGTGCCCAGCGACACGTCGGGCACGAGGTCGTCGCGCATGGCCACGATCTCGCACAGGACGGCCACGTTGTCAATCTCGGCGAACGAGACCGGCACGCCCAGCGACGGCGTGGTGGTGCCCCACCGGCCCGGCCCCACCAGCATCACGCTCTTCGCCGACGACGAGTCGCTGGCGTGCATGAGCCGCCCGATGCTTCGGGCCACGGTGTAGCGCTCGCCGAGGGGCAATTGCCCGTAGACCGAGGGCACCACGTAGATCAGCCGGTCGACGGAGCTCAGCCGACTGCGTCCGATGACCGCACCGTGCGCCTGGAGGATCACGTCCTTTTCGTCGATCGACGCGGGCAATTCGACGGCCGCAGCGCTGCCGGCCACCTGAAGCGGCCGGCACTGCACGAGGTTGATCTTGTAGCGGTCCTTGGCGAAGAAGTTGGCGGTGAACTCGGTGTCCACCGGGTAGTCGTATGCCTCCTGCAAGGTCCTCAGCATCCGCCGCATGTCCTCGACGAACGGCGTCTCGGTAAGCAGGCGGTCGAAGGTGAGGATCCAGGGGAAGACGTCTTTGAGGCCGCGCTGGATCGCATGTTCGGCCAGCACGCGGTCCTCGGAGGCGAACATGTCGACTGGCAGCTTGGGGCTCTGCCGGGCCACGTCGACGAAATGCTGGGAGACCAACTGGTTCGCCTCGAGGTCGATCACGTCGACCCGGTGCTGCGAGTATTCGCGCACTTCGTCGGAATCGGACTCGGGCCGGCGGTCCGGGGCGTTGAGGGCCACGACGCGGGTGTAGTCGTCGTCGGCGCGGTCCACGGCCCGCGTTCCCAGCCCGAATACCAGGCGCAGCATCCCCGCCTCGGGATCGATGTACGGGCACCAGGCGTACGGATTGAAGGAGAGTCCCACGCCGGCGATTTGCGGGTAGAAGAGCGTGCCGTAGCGCGTGCCGGACACGCGCTGCACCAAGAGCGACATCTGCTCGTCGCGGTCGAGCATCTGCCGTTGGGCGCGGTAGCGGAGGGCCTTCTCGCTCATCGTGCTGGCGTAGATCGTGCGCACGGCCGACATGAAGTCCTGGAGCCGCTTGTGGTGCGGCCCCTGGTTGGCGCAGAACACGCTCTCGTACTTGCCGGCGAAGGCGTTGCCGAAGTTGTCTTCCAGCAGGCTCGACGACCGCACGATGATCGGCGACTGCCCGAAATAGTCGAGCATGTCGGCGAATTCCTTCTGGATCGAATCGGGGAACGCGCCCATGAGGAGCCGCCGCCGCGCCTCTTCGACGCCGTCGAGAAACGTGGCCGGGTTGCGCTGCTTCTGCCGCAGCCACCAGCAGCCGTTCTGCACCAGGAAGGTGTAGAAGACGTCGGAGCCGATGAAGAACGAATCGTGGGCTTCGAGCACCTGGCCCCATCGCGGGTCGGCCTTGCGGAGGATTGCCCGGGCCAGCAGCATGCCCACCGACTTGCCGCCGACCAGTCCGGTGCCGATCATCCGCCGCCAGACGCCGAGCACGTCGGTCAACGTCAGATGCTTCTCGGCGAGGCGGAGCACGCGTTCGTCGCGAGAGATGGCCATGCGCAACAGACCGGGCACGAGCTTCTCGGCCGCTTCGCGCGGCTGCAACCCGCGCTCGACCGCCTCGTGGGCTTCTTCGGCCTCGAGGAACCGGCGGTTCCAGACGCCCAGGCGGAATCGCACCGAATCCAGCCCGGCCCACGGGATCGAGGTCAGGATCTCGGCAATCGTCGAACTCTCGGTGACCGGTTGGAACTCCTCGTCCTCCCAGGCGTGCAGCATGTACATCGTCGGCGAATAGCGGTGCTGCACCTTGATGGGATGGATGTACAACTCGCCCGTGTGCCGGTAGACGTCGAGGAAGATCTGCGTGGTTTCGCTGATCGGATGCGTGGCGTGCGCCGAATGGCAGCCGCGGTAGAGCGGGAAATAGGCCAGGGCCTCTAGATCGAGGATGTAAGGGCAGGTGAGCATGAAGAAATTGCCCAGCATCCGGTCGCTGCACCAGTCCACCGCCAGCGACGAGAGGCAGTCGAACACCAGATACGCGCCCCGGCCGGCGCAGCCGATCAGCCGATGGAGTTCCGTGATGAACTGCTCGAAGCCTTCGCTGACCTGCAATTCGTGGATCTCGGCCCCGATCCCTTCCGGCACCAGCGGCTCGTGGTCCGCGAAGCGAAAGTACACCAGCTTCCGGCCTCGCGAGCGGGCGAACTCGCAATAGGCCTTCACGAAGGGAAGGTAGTCGCCGATCGAGTCGATCTCCCAGACGATGTTGTCGCCGGGGATCAACCCCTTCAGCACCCGATCCAGTCCCGGGAGCCCGGTGCTAAGGTGCGAGTCGAGCATCGTTGTGATCCGTGCATGTTGCAGCACTTCAGCCGTTCGGAATTATGCAGAAGAACCCGAAGGGAAAACGGAAAAGAGT
>CAZFKF010000079.1:0-10924 GCA_964518805.1 uncultured Planctomycetaceae bacterium
GAACGGAAAAGAGTCTGTCCTCGTCCTTGAGGACCCTGTCGTTGCGAATTGCACGTATCCCCCGGCCAGCTCGAACGGCCTGACGGATTCCGGGTCCTTTGAGGGTTTTATCGGTTGCCTCATCGGTCCGGTTTAGGCAAACCAGGCAATCGAGCCGTTTTTTGCCGACGGCCTTTCTCCACAGATTGGGGGCGGATTATAGGGTCCGCAACATGGAGGTCAATGGCAATTCCGCGTCGACGGAAAATGGGGAGAATCGGTGGAATGGACAAAGCCGGTCAGCCCGCTTGAGGGTCGATATTGCGCAGCATTGGCCGTAGCTTCGGCCGCCCAGGACGAGGGACGGCCATGCGAAGGATTGGCTTCGATCGCTCACTTGGACGTAAGGCCGGCGATTTGCTGGAGCATCGCGACGAGGGCGCTGCGCTGCTGGTTGAGAATGGAAAGTCCAGCCAAAGCGTTGGCCGCGAGTTGCTGGTCGCGTGCCAAGAGAGCGTTCTCGGCGGCCTCGTTGTAGCCGTCAGTCTCAGCAATCGCGGCCTTGAGACTCTCTTGGATCGCGGCGAAGTAGTCGGCAGCCGATGCGATCGCTGCCTGCTGAAACCCGTCCACGTTTCCTAGAATGGGATCGAGCATGTCCAACGCCTCGTCGACGATGCGGATGGCTTGGGCCGTGTGGTCGCCCATCCCCGAGTACGGTCCGCCTGTGGTGATCTGGTCCAGCGTGCCACTGACTCCCCCAAGTCGGTTGGCCTGAAGTCCGGCAATCGCCAGGACCGCGGGACGTGCCAGGTCGGGGGAGAACTGGTAGCGCAAGGCATCGCCCGTGACGGTCATCGGGCCGAAATTGCCGCTGAATCCGCCGGAGAACTCGATCTGCCCAACCAGACCCTGGGTGCTGATCGAGAAGCGGTTGCCATCGCCGGTGACGAACCTACCGTTGATGATGGCCTGGGCGTCGACCGCCGTGCCGGTGCCGCTGGTATCGAACGCGCCCGAGGTCACTTGGATCGATATGCCCGCACTTGAGCCGTAGTCGACGCTGGTCAACGTCAACTGGTTGCCATCGACCGCCGCCGTGACGCCGGTGAGGTAGCTCTGGTTGTTGATCTGGGTGGCAACATCGCTGAGCGTCTCGGAGGTGGCGACCGTGAACTGCGCGCTGCCGCGTTTGCCGGTGAGGGTGAAGGTGGCGTCGGCAGCCGGATGAGCCGGCGTCTGACCGTCTCCGAGGTAGACCAACTGCGCTTGGGTGGCTGCTTGGGTCACGCTACCGCCAAGCGTGGCTGTTGCGCCCGCCGGTTTGGCGTAGATTCTTACGTCGCGCACCTGGCTCGTGATGCGGCCGTTGACGGAGAAGTCGGCCGATCCGTCCAACAGGCGACGATTGCCGATCGTCGTGCCGGCCAGGCTGTTGATCTCGGCCACGGCGGCGTCAATGACTCCTTGAGACGAGCCCTGTTGGCTCGGGTCCTTGAGAAGCTCGGCGCGAATTGCGGCGAGTTGGTCGCGGACGGCGCCGATCGCGGTCTGGGCCCGCGTGATTTGGGCGCTGGCGGCCGTGACGTTGGCCGCCGATGCCAGGGCGTCGTTCAACTGCGTCTGCAACCGACTCAGGGCAAGGAATGTGCTTGGTTCGTCGCGAGGGGCAAGGATTCGTCTTTGGGCGGCGATGCGCAGGGTGTCGAGCGTGATCGCGGCGTTGGCCTCGGCCAGCCGATTGACCAAGCGAAACTCCGCCCCGCCCAGGAATCCGCTGATGCGACTCATCGCACGACTTCCTCGTCCTCACGAGGTTCCTCGTTTTGGCTTGCCATAAGGTACGAACGGAAGCTCATGAGGATCTGCCGAGCGCGTTGCGCGACTTCGTCGCGTCGACGCTCGCGGTTCCTTTCCGGAGCGATCCTGACATGGACCCGCGTCTGCATCCACGTGTTCCCGGTTTCGTTCGACGCCCTGGCCACCGGCTCCTCGTCAAGCGTGACTTCCATGTGGAAGGCGATGGGGCGGTCGGCTCGGCGCCGCAGACGTTTCGGAGTGCCGGAATGCACGGCCAACTGAACGTGGTTGCCTTCGACCTTGAGCACGTTGGCGCGGTGGTCGGCCATGAACCCGCGGAGCTTTTCGACCGCCACCCAAAGCGGCACGGGCGTGACCAGATCGCACTTCAACGAGAACTGTGAAGGGGGGGACGACTTCGCGGGCGACGGGGGGCGCGGCTCCGGCGGATCCGAGCCGACGCCAAGTTGGACCACCATGTTGCGGCCGCGTTCCTTGGCCATGAGCAGTGCGCGGTCTGCGCGGCGGAGCATCGTCTCCGGCGTATCGCCCGGTTGGACCTCCGTGACGCCGAAGCTGGCCGTCACCGATCGCCCCTCGAGCCTGGCATGCCGGATCTGGCCGAGCGTCTTTCGCACCTGCTCTGCGCGACGGGCAGCCGTGGCATTGTCGCAGTCGGCGCAGAGCATGACGAACTCTTCGCCGCCGTACCGGGCGACCAGGTCGCCCGGGCGGCACGCATCCTTGAGCACCGACGCCAAGGCCTGGATCACGTCGTCTCCGGCCTGATGCCCGTACGTGTCGTTGACGCGTTTGAAATGATCCAAGTCGCAGATGACCAAGCTGCACGTGACCTGGTATTCCTTATGGGCGCGAACGAACATTCCGAGGACGCGATCGAACTCGGCTCGGTTGGCCACCTGAGTGAGCGGATCCTTGGTGGCCTTTTCGTAGAGTGTCTGGCAGCGCTCTTCGAGGGACGCCTCCGGCGAGGCGTCGTGCATCAGCAGAATCGCCCCGAGTGTGGTTCCGTCGGCCGCGGTGACCGGAATCGCATGGGTGTCGACGGAGACCGGACGCCCTCCGCGGCCGGAAATCGTCAGTCGGCGCAACGACTGAACCTGCGACTGGATGGCGCAGTGCACCGGACAGTCCTGTTCGGCCAGCCATTCCCCTTTCTCGTTCTGCATGCTTAGTGTGCTGGGCGACCAGAGTCGCTGGACGACGCTAGGTGTGGCGATTCCGGTCAATCGTTCGGCGCCGCGGTTCCATTCGACGATGCGCATGCCGGCATCGATGAACACCACGGCGTCGTGCATGTTCTCCAGGAGCTTCGTCTCGAATCGCCTTGCTGCGTCCTCGCTTCCCATCCCGTTCGGGACGGTCATCAGCCCCCAATACGAGTCGGCGGTCGCTGGGTCCAGGTCACGAAGCCACCGCCTGGCCATCTCGGCGTGCAGCGGCGTCTGGTCGCACACGCGGAACTCGGCAAACTCGTGCACCAGTCCGGGATCGAATTGGGTCCCGGCCGACTCGAACAACTCGCGCATCGCCCGTTCTTGCGACATTGCCCTGCGGAAGACATGGTCCGAGGTCATCGCGTCGAACGCCTCGACGATGGCAATCACGCGCGAGCCGACGGGGATTTGACGCCCGCTGAGGCGATAGCCACCTTTGGAACCGCCGAACCACGCGCCTAGGTTTTCCACGATCTGGAGAATCGTGGCATCCACGCAGGCGTAACGGAGGATTTCGACCGACATCCGCCGCCCCTGCGCGACGACCAGGCTTTCGTCGCCGTTCAAGGGCCCGGGCTTCAGCAGGATCTGGTCGGGAACTCCGATCAGGCCCAAGTCGTGCAGCAGCGCAGCCACCTCGATGGCGTCGCGATCAGCGGGCGGCAACTTGAGTCGAAGCGCCCACGCCGAGCAGGTAAGCGCGACACGCACGGAATGGCTTGCGACCGCAGCGTTGCGGCAGCGCAGGGCGGCAAACAGACTGCTGGCGATTCCCAGGCGGACTTGGACCAGTTGGTTGTCGACCGCCGCACCCAGCGCGCTCGGCGAGACCTCGGCCGGCGGCGAGCCGTGCTCGAAGGCATCCAAGAGGTTCGTCAGCGCGAGAATCCCCTTGGCAATCGGAAACTCGAAAGACTCGGGTGACCGGGCCGAGGCGCTCTCGGTCTGGGCCGTGTGGTTGTCCGTCATGATGTGCGGATCGTGGCTGTGTGGAATCTGGGAATCCGCACCACCAATAAGGTGGTAGTTTAGGCCACCCAAAACTCCTTTGAATTGGCGCGTGGTTCCCCTAGGAAAGAGTAGGTCACGATCCGGCGAGGTTCAAAACCGACGCCGGTCCACGCGCATGATGGGTGCAGACAGCGGGAGGCCGGGCCTGATCCGCAAGCCCGCGGCCCGGCCGCCGCAGACGATTAGGCCCAGGTGATACTCGCAGGTTATCAGGGAACCGAAGATCCTCGCGGTCACCAGGATCGGATGCTGAAGGGGAAACCAAGGGGGGGCCGGAGGGCTGGAAAAACTTCGCTCAGCCTGCTATCACATAGCGGTTGCGATACACCCCCGTTGAGGCCCAAGGATTATAGAAGGAACCCGTCGTGGAAATCGATTGCCTTTGCGCCGGAATTCTGTTTGCCGACTACGTGTGCGTGCCCGTGCCGCGGATGCCCGGCCCCGGCGAACTCGTTCCCACCGAGGGGATTCAGCTTGCCCTGGGGGGGTGTGCCTCGAACGCCGGGTTGGATTTGGCGAAGTTGGGGGTGAAGGTTGGGGTGTCGGGGTGCGTGGGCGACGATCCGTTCGGGCAGTTCATCATCGATACGCTCCGAGCCGGCTGCGTCAACGTCGAAGGCATTCACCGCATTCCGGGAACCGGCACCGCAAGCACTATGGTCATCAACGTGAAGGGGCAGGATCGCCGTTTCATTAGCACGCCGGGCGCGAATACCAAGTTCACCGTCGGCCACATCCCGTTGGATTGGGTTCGGCGCGCCAAGGTCTTCTACGTCGGCGGATACTTGATGATGCCGGGGCTGGAGACGGACGAGTTCGTCGAGGCCTTCCGTGTGGCGCGTGCGGCTGGGGCGACCACCGTGTTGGACGTGGTTCTCTTTGGGGGAGAACATTATTGGACGGCATTGAAGAAGATCCTCCCCGAGACGGACGTCTTTCTGCCCAACGACGACGAGGCGACCTTGATCACCGGCCACAAGGACCCGCTCGAACAGGCCAGACAATTCCGCGACGCCGGCGCCAAGACCGTCGTCATTACCCAGGGGAGCCGCGGAAGCCTCCTGGTCACGGACAACCTCCGACTGCGATCGGGTACCTATCCCATCGAGTTCGTGGGCGGGGCTGGCTCGGGCGACGCCTTTGACGCCGGGTACATCATGGGTCTACTCCAGGGGGAAGACGCAGCAGGGTGTCTGCGATGGGGAAGCGCTCTGGGCGCCAGTTGCGTTCGGGCCATCGGCGCAACCGAAGGCGTCTTCACACGCCCCGAAGCCGAGGCATTTATGCGCGAACACCAATTGCCCATCGAAGAAGTTTGAAGCTTGGCGTGCGCTTTGGCTTTACGGCTTTTCGCGAATGAGTCGCCTAAAGGCCTCGCAGAGGATAGGCGCGGTCTCTGGGCCCACGCTGTTGACCTCGCCGTACTGGGCCTTCTTGCGGTGGTAGCAGAACGGCGGCTTCTCATCCCACTGACGTTTGGGAATAATGTAGCCGATTTCGTCGTTGGCCAGGCCGAGAATCATGTGCCAGCGACCGGGTAATTGTCCGTAAATCGACGGCTCGGGCGCGGCTTGGGGAAAATCGGCGCCGGGGTCGGCAGGTTCCTGAACCTTGCCCAGAACCAACTCGGGATAGACTTCGCCGGGAATCAAGGCTACATCCAGCTCACCGAGTTGCAGCCAGCCAATTTCCGTGCGGAGGCAATAGTGCTTGGTCGCCGAACCGGTGATCTTCTCCGCCTGGTACGGATTTCCCTCCCACGCAAAGGCTTCGCGTTTCAACACCCCCAGGGTCCGGGCCAGTAGATACAGCTTGTTATCCAAGGGGAGGAACACATCGAGGCTCTTAGCCCGGATGGGAGCGAGTCGGACGGGTTGGCCCTGGTCAACGAGCTTTCCGACGTGCGCGGCCAGAAGGTCGGCGTACCGCTCGGTCTTTTCCATCGATCCGTCGGCCAGCGATTGCCCTTGCGGGTCGCGCACTTCTAGCCCCAAGGTGGTCATCAGGCCGCCGACGACACCGGTGAAATACACCGTGGGGCAGTGATACCGGCGCTGGAGTTGTGCCACGAGCGGACCGACGAAATCGGCACTGATCTCGGTGTTCTTGCTTCCGAGCGTCTCCGGGTGGCAATTCCACTGCACGCATAGTCCGACCGGCGTTGTGTCTCCCGGTTTGAAGAACGTGAGCACAACCAGTTCGTCCTGCTTGACGTACGGCTCGCGCCCGTCGGCGAGAAGCTCCGGCAAATGGGCCACACCGATCCGCGCAGTCGTCGGCGTCGCGCTACGTTCGGCGGCGTGAACCGCTTCGACAATCCTTGCCCGAACCACGGCAAGGTACGCCGGGTCTATTCCCGACTGAATGGGGCTAGGCCCCCACAGCCCCATCGTGTCCGGCCCTTCGTGGCTGTGCGTACTGGAGACCACCACGTGTGCGAATCCCGGAAGCTGGCGGCGGACCTCGGCCGTCTGGTCTTGGAACAGCCCGATCAAATCCACCGAGACCATAGCGACCTTGGCGGTGGCGTCCTTGAGCACGATGGCCCTCGCCTTGAGACGATCGTGCACGCCGGTGGCCTTCCGGTTCTGATCGAAACCGGCCATAAACACCGGCTTGGCGTCTGCGACACGGGGCGTGATGTCGGTCTCTCCAAAACCGACCGCCAGCACGTCTTGCAGCGGCGCATCGCTGGCCAAAGCGGCGCAAGCGCTCGCCAGAGAAAGGAATGCCGCTCCGAAGGCACCATAGTACTTGGCCGTGCCAATCATCGTCGCCCCTTTCAGGCAGGAAGTGTCAGCAATCTCGCCCCCCGTAGAGGTTGCCGCGGCTCGCCGTGCGAACCGCGGCAACCGCGCGGGCAGACGCACATTCAGACGAATTTCGTGATTCCGGGCATGGCGCACGGATACTGGCCGTTCTTATCCGGCTTGACCGGCGGTTCGGCGTTCCATGCGTAGGCGCTGGGGGCCATCACGAGCTTCGACTGCATGGCCTGTTCCCAGGTGATTTCTTGGCCGGTGTAGCACACCATCTGCGCCAGGATGCCCAGCATGGTGCTGGTGAACATGTAGTTGGCGTTGTTCAGGGGCTTTCCGGCGCGGATGGCGGCGAACAGCTCGGCGTGTTCGATGTCGTACATGTTCGTCGGCTTGGCCGCCTTGTAGACCCAGGGGTTCTGGCCTTCGATCCGCGGCCGGCTGGGCAGGATTGCCCGGCCCTTGGTGCCGAAGATCACGTCGGAGGTCTCGTTGTAGCAGTCCAACTGGTCGCGGCAGAAGCCGAACACGCGCACGCCGTTGGCATACTCGAACACCACCGAGAAATGGTCGAATTGGTCGCCGTATTTGGGCTCGGTGCAGACCTGGCGACCGCCGGTGCCCCAGGCCTTCAGCGGCGGTTTGTCGCCGAGGGCCCAGGACGCCTTGTCGAGGCTGTGGATCAACTGCTGCCCGGTCTGATCGCCGGACAACCAGTTGAAATGATACCAGTTCTGCAACTGGTACTGCATTTCGTTCCATTCGGGTTTCCGCTCGCGCAGGCCGTAAGGCGATGTGATGTAGGTTTCCTGGATGGCGACGATGTCGCCGATCGCCCCGTCGGCCACGCGCTTCATGGTCTCGCGCACCGCCGGATCGTAGCGCCAACAGAGCCCTGAAACGAGGCTCAGGCCCTTCTGCTTCGCCTCTTCGGCGGCGGCCATGGCCATCTTCAGGCCGGGTACGTCCAGGCCGTGCGGCTTTTCGCAGAACACGTGTTTGCCGGCCGCAATCGCCGCCTTGAGGTGCATGGGGTGGAAATGGCTGGTGGCGCCCAGCAGCACGACGTCGACCCCGCTGGCGATCAGCTTCTGGTAGCCATCGAACCCGACGAAGCAGTGATCGTCATCGACCGCCACCTGCTCGGGGCTGATGGCCTTGAGTCGCTTGCGGGCCCCTTGGAGGTATTCGTCGAAGACGTCCGCCATCGCCACGAGTTTCACGTCTTTACCTGCGTTCATGGCGTTGGCCGCCGCGCCGCTGCCCCGGCCGCCGCAGCCGACCAGTCCGATCTTGATCGTGTCGCTGCCCGCCGCGTGGGCAGCCCGCGCAACGCTCAACGTTCCGGCCGCGGCTGCGCCGGCCATCGCCACGGACGCCGTTTTGAGGAATTCACGCCGCGAGGCGCGTCGGGGATCGGAGTGGGCATCGGTCTTGGACATGGCGGGCTCCTTGTCTGAGTTGGAGGGGATCCAAGGGGAAGGCACGTTCGCAATCGCTTTGAGAATAAACCGACTTCAGCCCCGCCGCAAGAGAGCGCGACGGCAAAGCGAAACCCGGCGGCGACGACCCGCCAGGCCCCACCGCCTCCGCCGGTTTCGGCAGAGACTCCATCGACCGCGCTTGTCACGCCGGGGCCGAACCGCCGGCAACCGCCTTGGTCAGGGCCTCGACCAGGAAATACTCACCCCACATCACGGATTCGTCGACGCCGAGGTTCTTCCGCGTATGGTACACGCCGTGCTTGAGAATCCCTTGCCAGCCCGGCGTGTCCGACGCCAGGTACTCCGGCTCGCACAGCGCGTCGAGCATCACCAGGGCTACGTTGTGGCAAGCGACGCCGAAGCCGGGCGAGGCGGTCTGACGGGCGAGGTCCAACAGCCCGCTGGCCGCGATCGCCGCCGCCGAACTCTCCTTCTGCGCTCCCCACGGCAGCGGCTGCGTCAGGTCGGCGTCGAAATCCCAATACGGCACCTTGTCCTCCGGCAGGTGTTCGAGCCAGTACCGGGCGCTTCGCTCGGCCACTTCCAGAAGCTCCGGGTCCCCCGTCAGCGCGAACACCTTGCTGAATCCGTACATCGACCAGGCCAGCCCTCGGGCCCAGCAACTTTCGGCCCGCAGCCCTTGCTGCGTGCTTTGCCCCAGGAATTCGCCGCTGGCCGGGTCGAACAGCCCTTCGTGCGCGGTGGAGCCGTCGGACCGCACCAAGCGGTCCCGCGTGGTGCGGCAATGGGCCAGGGCGATCCGCTCCAACTCTCGGTCGCCGCTCTGACGAGCCGCGTAAACCACCAGCGGTACGTTCATCATGATGTCAATGAACAGCGACTGCGGCCCGAGAAACGATGCAAGATACCGCCCTTTCTCCTGGAATCTCCGGGCCAGCGTGCGCCCGGCGGCGATCAGCACGTCCAGCAGTGCCGAATCCTCGGTCTCCTCATACCAAGGCAGATACGAATTCAGGAAGATGAACCCCAGGTCGTGGACATTGACGTCCGACTTGCGGTGCTCCAACAGACGCGAATAGTGCTCGGCACGCCTCCGCCACGCGGCGTCGCGCGTTCGCCGGAAGAACTGCCACATCATGCCGGCCAGGAAGCCGCCGGTCCAATCGGTCCACAACGGACCTTCGTGATGCCAACGGCCGCCCACCGTGTAGATGGGGAAGAAATCGGGATGGCGCTCGATGAGCCGTGCCACCTGTCCTTGGGCGAATTCCAGGGCCCGCTCGTATTTCGTTGTAGGTGCGTTGGGCATCGTCCTAATGTAAACTGAAGGGACGCCGATGTCTAACGCCGCCGCAGGAGCTGCAACTGCAAACCCAGCGCGGCGGGCGGCGTTCGCATGGATTCTCGTTGCCCGGAGCTCCCCGCCTGTTGGTGCCCATGTCGTCCCAGCCGGTTCTGAATGTCGTCTTGTTCCAGCCAGAGATTCCGGGCAACACGGGCGCGGTCGGCCGGACCTGTGTAGCTGCGGGGGCTAAGCTCTGGTTGGTACGGCCTTTGGGCTTCCGGCTCGACGACCGTCAAATGCGCCGGGCGGGACTGGACTATTGGCAATTCCTCGATTGCGAAGTCGTGGACGATTGGGCCCACCTGCTCACGCGTCTGCCCGAGGCCGAACGCAGACCTTGGCTGCTGAGCAAGTCGGCGAAGCGATCGTATCTCGACGCCGGATTCGAGGAGTCCGACGTGCTCGTCTTTGGCTCGGAGACTCGAGGACTTCCCCCATCGCTTTTGGCCGCCTACCCCGACGGTCTGCTGCGAATCCCGATTCGCCCCGAAGCCCGCAGCCTCAACCTTTCCGTCAGCGCAGGGATTGTCGTTTACGAGGCTCTGCGCCAGATTCAGATCCGCCGACGATGACGCAACGGGCGTTCCGGTTCGGGAAAGCATCGGTCGCGGGTCGATGAAAAACGTGTCGGTCCTACGGAGCCGGAGTAGTCTTGAAGCCAGGCGTCGATGGGCACAGGAGGCAAGAAGTATGATACGCTGGTCTAGACCGATTGTATGGGGAGCAGCGACGGTGGTGATTCTCCTGGTGGGCAATCGCTGGGCCATAGCCGAAGGGCCTGCCGGTGCTTCTGCTCCACTCGCGGAGGCTACTGGGACAAGCTATGTCGCGCCCGCGTCTCCCGCCTTCTCGCGCGGCGTTTCGGAACTGGCTTACACAGCGCCCTATCGGGCCTATCGACGGGGAACGGTGCCGGCGTTCGGAGTGTACGTGGGACCGCGCGCGGCGTATGCGGGCACACTCGCGCCCTGGGGTTCCATCCCGGCACGATATTACGCCGCCAGTGTCCCGTTGGCCGTGTACGCGGCGCCTTCCTACGGACCGTCAGCGACGCTCTTGCGCCCGCGGCCTGAGGAAGGCGAGCCATCCGCGGCTCGGGAGGAGTTGCCGCCAAACGGACCGTTTGCGGCGGAAAAGAACACCGCTAACTCCGATGTCGAACCCATACCGGCGCCGCAGCCATTCGATGTGCCGAGCCCGGAGCCCACGCATCCTGAGGCTCCCCAAGCCGAGGCGGGACACATGCGCACTCCCTCACCGTCGGCCAAAGCGGCCCCCGGCCCATCGGCCGTTCCTGCAAGCGGTCCGCGCGAGTTCTAATCGCTTAAATGCTATCAAGTTACGAGC
>CAZFKF010000080.1:0-10786 GCA_964518805.1 uncultured Planctomycetaceae bacterium
TCCTTGTGGAGCGGCTCACTGGTGCGATTCAGGTACTCGACGAATTCCAGGATGCCGCGGTCGTACTTGAAAGTCTCGCCCTCGCCGGTCCGCTCGTCGCGGAAGCGGATGGAAACACCGCGGTTGAGGAAGGCTAGTTCCTGAAGGCGGCGGTAGAGGACGTTGTAGTTGAATTGCGTGGACGGGAAGATGCTTGGGTCGGGCGAAAAGGTCGTCTTGGTGCCGACCTTGCTGGTGCTGCCGATGCGGCGGACCTCGTTGGCCGGCACGCCCCGCTCGTACTCCTGCTGGTACACATGGCCGTCGCGACGGACTTCGACCTCACACCACTCGGAGAGGAAGTTGACCACGGTGACGCCCACGCCATGCAATCCGCCGGACGTGAAATACGCTCCCTTGCTAAACTTGCCGCCGAACTTGAGGACGCACATCACGCCCTGGAGCGTGGAGAAGCCCAGGTCCGGGTGCGTCTCGACCGGGACGCCCCGACCGTCGTCCTCCACCGTGACCGATCCGTCGCGGTTGATCGTCACGCCGATCTCGCGGGCGTATCCGGCCATGGCCTCGTCGATCGAGTTGTCGACGACTTCATACACCAGGTGGTGGAGACCGCGGACCCCCGTGTCGCCGATGTACATCGCCGGCCGCTGGCGCACGTGCTCCAAGTCGCTCAGGTGTTCGAGCTGCTCGGCGCCGTACTCCGCCTCAACCTTGCGGTAGTGGAGGAACTCTTCCGGCGTACCGGCTTGGGCTTGGAGGTCTTGCGGGTTGGGGTTCGATTCGGGATTGGTCGACATAGACTCTTTCTCTAGCGGATGGGACCGACTCGAAAGCGAAGGTCTCGAATCGTCTCCTCGGGAAGCGCCTTGTGGAGCGCCTCCAGGAGGGTTGTCTTTTGAAACGTAAGTTCCTGCGCGAGCGTGGAACTGGTCACCGTGACTTCCAGCTTGCCGCGACGGATCGCTCCGGCCCGGGTGTGGGGACCGAGCAGCGTTCCGGCCGCGCTCTGCCAAGCCGCTTCCAGGGCTGCCGTGCCCTGCACGCGCGCAAAGCCGTTGCGGACCATTAACTCGGCCAGGACGGAGCCCATCGATTGCGGTCCACGCGGCATGGATTACTCCAGGGTAGAACGGGTTTCCAGACCGTCCGGAGGCTGGGAAGGGGATCATCCCACGATTGCGGGTGGACGGGCCGGAGACCCATCCTCCGCTTGTCTAGTCTCGGGCGAGGGGCATGATGACGTAGCTGTAGCCATCCGAAGTGCTGGCCACCACCGCGCTCTCGCTGTCGCGGATGTTCAACGTGAATACCGTGTCGGGTTCGAGGACCTTGAGGAAATCGCTCAAGTAACGCGGATCGAGCATCACGGAGAGCGTATCGCCGTCGTAGGCGATCGGCATCTCGACATGCGACTCGCCGGTCTCGGCTGCCCGGGCCAGCAGCACCGCCTTGCCGTCGCCAAAGCTGAAATCGACGCCGCGATGGTTCTCGTCGGTCACGATCCCCGCCTGGCGCACCGCGGAGTGGAATGGGCCCACGGTCAACTCAATCGCGGTGCTCTGATCCGTCCTCGGGAAGACATCGCGCCACTTGGGAAATCGACCTTCCACCAACCGGGTGTAGAGCGTCACGCGCTCGCTCTTGACCATCATGTCGTTTTCGCGCGCGGCGATTTGAACTTCGCCTTCGGTGTCGGTCATGGCCCGTTCGAGGAGTTGCATCGAGCGGGCAGGAATGATGGTGCGATCTTGGGTCTCGTGACCGCCAACGGCTTCGGCCGGTCCATCCTGTCGGGCGAGGCGTCGCCCGTCGGTCGCCACGCCGATGATCTGGCCGGCCGCCATCTCGACCAGCACCCCGCCCAAGGCAAAACGGCTGCTCTCGCTGTCGGTGGCGAAAATCGTCCGCCGAATGAGTTCGCGGAAGAACCGCACCGGGAGCTTGTGGTACCGCTCTTCCTGAAAGAGGGCGACTTCGGGGAATTCGTCGGGGTTTTCCGTGGGAAGATGAAATTCACTCCGCTCTCCCCAGACGCGAGTCCGCGCACCGTCGCTTTCCAACTGCAGCTTCTCATCCGTGCTCTCGCGAAGGATCGAACCGAATCGCTGGATCGGCAAGAGCACCGCGCCCGGAGCTTCCACGCCGAACCCCGGAACCTCGATGCGGATTCCCACTTCCAGATCGGTGGCCAGCAGCGTCGCCCGATCCTGGGTGACTTGAAGCTTGATGTTCTGGAGGATCGGCTTCGGGCTCCGGATGGGAGCAACACCGGCTGCCATCTGGAACGCTCGCAACAGTTCGTCACGTTCGCAAGTCACTTTCATGGTCTCTTCCACCTTCCTGAAGTCGACGGTGCCCGGATGAGTTCTGGATATTTGTATTTCTAAATCAATCGGTCTAAGTAATATCAAGGCCCTGACCGTCGACAGGCTTGAGTCTGCACGATGCAAGCCACGACAACGACCGGACTTCGGCCTTTCCTGCGATGCGGAATACGTGTCGGCCAGCGGTTCGTTTCGTGTGGGTGGGTGGTTGGCGAGGCGCAAGTCTTTCGAGCGTCTTGTGGGTCTGTCGGCAGAGCCCAGTTCGTTGACGCTCCACCGACGTTCATTCGACACGTTTTCCCCGAGGTCGTCATCCTTGCGCACCTCTGGGCAGGTCGGCGCCCGACCGAATCCGCTTGCGGAGTTGGTCGATGGCAGAGCGGAGGGCCGGGTCGGTTTCGAGGAGTCGCGCGGTCTTCGAGCATCCGTGAGCCACCGTGCTGTGGTCGCGTCCGTTGAAGTAGGAGCCGATCTGTTCGAGGCTCTTGGGCGTGAGTGTGCGCGCCAAGTACATGGCCACGTCGCGCGCGGCAACGACGGCCCGCCGGCGCGACCCACTCCTCAGATCGGCCAGACGAACCGAGAAGTGCCGGGCGGTGGCCGCGGCAATGTCGCGCATCGACGGCTCCTTGGCCTCTCGGTGGGCGAGGTAGTCGCGGATGATTTCGCGCGTCGCCTTGGCCCCGTCGAGGTGTGTCGAGACTTCGAGGTGAAGCACGGCGGCCCAGATTGCCGAGAGCGATTCGGGCAGCCCGTCGGCCAGGAGTTCGGCAGATTCCTCGGGAAGATCGACGGAACGCATGTGGGCGAATTTGCGTGCTGCCGCCAGACGCGCCGCACGGCTCGGCAGGGCCAAGGGAACGACAAGCCCGCTGACGAGCCGGCTCTGTAAGGCCGGAATCATGCCCGGCATGCTACCGGGGGTCGATGTGGCCGTGACCAGCACTCGGCTTCCCGCCGCCACCAGGGCATCCAGAGTGTGCAGCAGTTTCTCCTGGGCCGCGGGCTTGTCGCCCAGCACCTCCACATCGTCGATGGCTACCAGCTCCGACCGGCGATAGCGATCATGGAAGTCCTCGGTCGCCTGAGACTCGATGGCGTCGTTCCACTGGCGCGCGAAATCGATTGCCGGGACATAGACGGCCGATCGCGGTCCAAACCGTTGCCGCCAACTCTCGATCAACCCTGCCGCCAGATGCGTCTTTCCGCACCCCGAGGGCCCCACCAACACCACGGGATTGTAAACAGGTATCCCGCCCGAAAGAATGGAGTCGACGGCGACACACGCGAGCCGATTCTCAGCCCCCACGAGGAAGAAATCGGGCGACGATTGCTTCGAGCCGGCGTTGTCGCCGGAGCTTCGTCCCGCTGAATGCCCCGATATGGGGATCTCAACCACCGCGTCGATCACTGGTTTCAGGTCCCCATAGACGTCGGGACTAGACAGTTTCAACCGCCCTCAACCCTGGCTATTGTAGCGATTTTCTTGGGACTCTACGAGGCGAACAGCGAACTTCGTAGTTCGTCGAAACTCGCGCGGAAGCCGAGGTTTGTGAACTTCGAGTCGACTGCTCGCTCTCGGGTTGCTTATCTATCCCAGACCACCCATTCTTCTCTCTTGATTCCTTCGTCCAGTCCCCCTCCCAGGATGGCCGATAGAGATTGTGGTGGAGTGTCGATGCGAGGGTTAAGCCGAGTGCTCTGGCGGGGGCCATGGGTTTGACAGCGCTACTTGGCGGACTAATGCTCTGGGTGACTGCTGCGGACGTCGCTCAAGGTACGGCCGTAGCCACCGATCTCCCCCGGCCGGTCTACACGCGGCAGACGCTTTTTGGCATCCCCTTTCGTATGGCCTCCTCTTCCGGATCGGCAAGCGACCCGGTTCAAGTCCTCCTCTTCGTGTCAGCCAATCGGGGAGGCACGTGGGAGCTCAACGGGCAGACTGACCCTCAGAAGGGACAGTTTCTCTTTCGCGCCGGCAGCGATGGAGAATTCTGGTTCATCATCCGCACGGCAATTCAAGGCAACTTTCCAAGGACGCCCCGCGGCGAGAACCCGGGTTTGCGGGTCATCGTCGACACGACGCCTCCGAAGTTCGAACTGGCGGCCGAGCGGGGAGGCGCCGGCCAATTCCTGGTGCGGTGGAAGATCAGCGAGCAATATCTAAATCCGGAAAGCCTGAAGATTCAGTATCGCACAGCGCCGGAGAAGCCATGGCAATCGGTGGACGTCAGCCGATCGCATGATCCCGGAGAAGGTCCCGAATCCACGGGAGAGGCCACCTGGTGGCAGCCGGGTGAATTGCAGCGCATCGAGATTCGGGGCGAAGTGTCAGACCAGGCCGGCAACACAGCCGTCAGTCACGCCCAAATCCCGGCGATTGCAGGCGTCGAGCGAGGGCCTGCCGCGCGTTCGGCGGAGAGTTCATCGAGCATCTCCCGCCCGCCGGTTCCGCCGCGCGACATGGGGCCGCCGACGCTGAATGCGCCGGCCAGTTCGTCGGCCAAAACCCGACTGCCCATTTCCGGGTGGCGTGCCGTCCGGCGTTCAGCGACGCAGGAAGAAGAGGATGGCCCGCGGGCACCCGCGCTAGCGCCGATTCACCCGCCCTTCGCAGCCCAGGGGGGTACATCCCGGGCGTTCACGCCGCTCGGTGGGTTCGATCGTGGCAACGTTGGGACGGGCTTTCGGGTGGTCGCCGCGAGAACGTTCGTCCTGGAATACGACGTGGATCCGGGTGCGGGAAACGACGGGCAGCCAGAGGTGTGGGGAACGCGCGACGGCGGACGGACATGGCTTAGCTTCGCAACGGACCCGGACCGAAAGAGTCCCGTCGAGGTCACCGTCGATGACGATGGCGTGTTTGGATTTCGGATCGTCCTGCGGCCTAGCGACGCTGGGGCGAGTCAGGCCCCGCGGAGTGGGACTCCGCCGGACATCTGGGTCGTGGTGCGTACGGGCACCTCGCCGGATGGCGCTGCTTCGAGTTCGGTCCAAATCCTCGACGCGCGCCCCGCGGCCCAGGCTCGACCCAGCCAGCCCTAGGGGCTATGATGCGTGTGCGCGGCCCTTTGTCCCGCGGGCCGTGTGACAATCTCAGACTGTGGGGAACGCCCTCTGTGACGTTCCGAAACGGGCGATCGTGGTGCCCAACGAGCTTCACGGAGCACCGCGGAGGGCGTTTCCTACAGGAATGTGACCATGCCCCCTGCAAAGTCGCCCCACGCCATTGACTATCTGGACACTCCGGAAACCGAAGGTGCTCCGGCGCCGGTGTGCGTGGTCTTCGGCGGCGAAGCATTCTTAAAGCGCAAGGTCCTCGCCCGCCTGCGGCGGGCCGTGCTCGGCAGCGACGAAGGAGAATTCTCGCTGACAGCGCTGGAGGGTCCGGCAGCGCAACTTTCGGATGTGCTGGAAGAACTATCGACCGTGGCCATGTTCGGCGGGGGCAAGCGCCTGGTGCTGGTGGAAGACGCCGACGACTTCGTGACCCGCTATCGCGCGGAGTTGGAAGACTACGTTGCCCACCCGAAGCGCAAGGGGGTGCTGATTTTGGAGGTGACTTCGTGGGCTGCGAACACGCGCCTGTACAAGGCCGTGGCAGCCTCGGGGTTTGCGGTCGAGTGTTCGTCACCCCCTGCCGCGCGACTGGCCCGTTGGCTCGTGGCCTCGGCCAAGCAGGATCACCAAGCGAAGTTGACGCTGGCGGTTGCCGAGCAGTTGATTGAAATGGTTGGCCCGGAGATGGGGCTGTTGGACCAGGAGTTGGCCAAGCTGACCCTGAGCACGGGCCCGCAACGAGAGATCACGTCGGAAATGGTCGCCCGCCTGGTGGGCGCGTGGCGGGCGAAGACCGTGTTCGACATGCTCGACGCCGCCCTCGAGGGCAAGACGCCGCAGGCCCTTTTGCAGCTCGATCGGCTGATCCTTGCGGGCGAGCACCCGGTGGCCATCCTGGCCGCGATCTCGACCTCGTTGCGACGGTTGGCAGCCGCCACGCGCCTCGTGCTGGCCGGAGAAACCACGGGACGTCGCGTCACGCCTCGGAGCGCCCTGGAGCAAGCGGGCGTTAAGGGTTTCTTCCTCGAGAAGACGGAACGGCAGCTTCGCCGGCTTGGGCGCCACCGAGGCCAGCATCTTTACCGGTGGCTGGTCGCGGCCGACATGGGGCTCAAAGGCGACAGCTCGCTTCCGCCGCGTGCCATTCTCGAACGGCTGCTGGTGCGAATCTCGGCTGCCCCCGCCCCGGTGAAGGCTTCCTAGTCACGGCTGCGAGGTGTCGCCATGAAGCATGTCCCCTGGGCAGGAATTGGGCGGGGCGTCATGGTGGTCTTGCTGCTCTCCGGCCTCGCGGTGCGGGCAGCCGTTGCCGCGCAAGACGATGCCGCGCGGCAGTATGCGGTGGCCGCCGACTTGCAGGGACGCGGAGAGTTCTCGCAGGCCGCCTCGGCATGGCGGGAGTTCATCGCCCAGCACAAGCGCGACGAGCGGATGGCCCGCGCGTACGAAAACCTTGGAGTCTGCCTCTACCAGGAAGGCAAATATGCGCAGGCCGTGGAGGCGTTGGAGAAGGCGGTGGCCGCCAAGGATCCGAAGGACGCGGCTGCACCCCGGGCGCTCTCGATGGCGGCCCAGGCATCGCTGAAGGCGGGCGCATTTCCCGCCGCCCTGCAGTATGTCGCCAAGTTCCAGGCCGCGCATCCGGGCCACGCGCTACTGCCCGACGTGCTGCACGTGGCTGCGGAAAGCGATCTTCAATTGGGCAAGCTTGCTGAGGCTGACGCGATCTACAGCCAACTCATTGAGAAGTACCCATCCAACCCCGCCGCCGAATTGTGGAAGGTCCGCCGCGGTGCCATTCTGCACGCGCAGAAGAAGTACGAAGAGACGATCCGCTACTTGGATCCGCTTGTGGCCGAATTGCGTTCACCCGACTGCGTGGCGGAGGCCCGCTACCTGGTCGGCGAAAGCCAACTGGAACTCAAGCAACCGGGCGAGGCGGCGAAGTCGCTTGCCGCGTCGTGGGAAGTGCAGCCCACGTGGCGCCAGGCCTTCGAGACGGGCCTGGCATTGGCCGAGGCTTATCGCCAGACGGGCGATCTGGCCGGCGCGCAGACGGCGATACGCCGGGCCATCGACGCCTTTCCACAGGACAAACGGATGGACCGGGCGACGTACCGGCTCGGCACCTACCTGACCCTGTCGGGTCAACCCAAGGCCGCGGCGGAAGCCTACCGCAAGGTCGTCGATCGGTGGCCCGAAAGCCCTGTGGCTCCCTACGCTCTCCATGAACTCGGTTGCGCACAACTCACGCTGAAAGACGTGGCCGGGGCCGAAACCGCGTTTACGAAGCTGTTGGACAAGCGCATTCCGGACGCTTTGGCGCGCAAGGCCCGATACGCCCGGGCGATGGCCCGCCAGCAGCAGGCGAAACCGGCAGAAGCCATCGCCGACCTGGAAGCGGTGCTCGCAGGGGCTCCCGCCGGCCGGGAGAAGTCGGATGCGCGGTTCCTGCTGGGGCTCTGCCGGGTCGAGTTGAAGCAGTACGACAAGGCGGTTGCTGCATTTCAGGGTCTGTTGACGGACGATCCGAAGTACGCGGCAAGGGACGAGGCACTGCACCAGTGGGCGTGGGCCCTGAAACGCGCGGGGCGCGACGCCGAGGCGTCGGCCGCGTTCGCCAAGCTTGCGGATGAATACCCCAAGAGTCCGCTCGCCGCCGAGGCCCATTACCATGTGGCCGAGACGCGCTTCCGCGCCAAAGACTACGCTCGTGCCGCCGTGGACTACTATGCCGTCGTCGATCAGGCTGGGGGCTCGCCGCTTGCCGAAAAGGCCGCGTACCAGTTGGCATGGTGCTACTATCACCAGGGCAGCTTTGCCGATGCGGGGAAGACGTTCAAATTCTACTTGGCAAAATACCCTGACGGGCCGTCGACGGCCGATGCGGCGGCGATGGAGGCCGAGTGCCTATTCAAGCAGGGGCAGGCTGCCGAGGCCCTCGCTGCGTACGCCAAGCTGAAGCCGTTGCCAAACCCCGATGCGCAGGCCGCGGTTCTTCTGCACGCGGGACAGGCTGCCGCGCAGTTGGCGCGCTGGCCCGAGAGCGCCGCGTGGCTGGAGAAACTCGTGGGCCAGCAGCCCGCCTCTCCGATGCTCGCCGACGCCCTGTGTGAACTGGGTGTTGCGCAACAGCACCTCGGCAAACCGGCCGAAGCCCTCGCGGCCTGGCGCCAAGCCATCGCCACAAGCGATCGCGAGCCGGCGGCCCGGGCTCAATTCCTCATCGGCAGAATGCAGTCCGAAAGGAACGATTCCAAAGAGGCATTGAAGAGTTTCTTGAAGGTCCTCTACGGTTACAGTTATCCGAAGTGGCAGGCCGAGGCCGCCTACGAGGCTGCACGTTGCTTCGAGAAGCTGGGCCAGAGACCCGAGGCCGTTGGCATGTACCGGGGGCTCGTCGAGAAGTTCCCCACAAACGAGAAGATCGACGCCGCGAAGGAGCGCCTGGCGGAGCTTCAGGGAGATGTAAAGTGAGTCTGGCCGACATGCGGATCACCGCGAACCGTGGACGCAAGATCTGACGACCTGGACGCCGTCGCTCAATTCCGAAACGGGGGAACGGTCGATTCCCCCAAGGGCCCGGGTTGGGCCTGGACCTGAACCTGGACGTCGTGAACCAACATCCGTGCGATCCCGGCGCGTTCTTCGATACGACGCAAGAGGGCTGGGAGAAACGGCTGGGCGTTTCCCGTCGCACGACGAAACGCTTCGTCCAAGAGGCTTTTCGCATCGGCGTACCGATGCGAGAAGCCTTGTCTATTTCCTACCGCACGAAATTGTCTACCTGAACGCGGTTGTATCCGCCTGGGGCCCTGGTTGGGACACGAAACAATGCGGTGGAGGGAGAAAATCCCGCCCCGAAAGCTGATTTTTTCAACATGAAGCGGATGTTCATTATCCTGTTACTTACGGCGAAACGAAAGATGTGGTATAGGATCGGCAGGTGTGACAAACGGTCCGGAGGCGATATCTCGTTCATTTCGCGGAGGGGTTTCCTCCCGGTCGCATCTCGATCGTGGCAGCAATGACTGGCCCTCGGATGCATTATCCAAGGGCGAATTCTCACAACGTATTCGTTTAGTGATAGGAGGAAAGTACCATGAAACTCTCCCAAAGCGTGGCGTACGCGGTCCATGCCACACTGCGCTTAGCCGATAACCACGAAGCGGCGCCCATCTCGTGTAGCCGACTCGCGGAAGAAGGGAAGATGCCGGAGCGATTCTTGCTGCAGATCCTCCGCGATCTTGCCAAGCAGGGAATCCTTCAGTCAACGCGCGGCGGAGGCGGCGGATTCATGCTGGATCGACGTCCGGAAGAGATCTCGCTGCTGGAAGTCGTCGAAGCCGTCGATGGTCCAATGAGCGCCTGCTTGCCCCTGAAAGGCAGTTTTCCGCACCCGGCGGGCGAGCGCCTGTACGGTGTGCTCCGCGACGTCACCGACGAGACCCGGCGAAAGCTCGACGCGGTCAAGTTGAGCGATTTGTCGGTCGCCAGTGTTTGACACCGGGCGTTTTGCCCCCCATGATTCGAGGTAGGGTTATTCGCGCCCGGGCAGCCTGTAGCCCGGCGCGGTCTCCGTGCCGTAAATCACTGCCGTGACTCAGCTTGCGTATCGGCAAGATTTCTCCCCGGCGAGCGAATAAGCCCCTGGAGAGAGAACCTCGCACGAAGGAGGTGGGCCGTGAGCACGGTATTTGTGGTTTGTGCCGTCTTTGGGGGCACGATTCTCGTACTTCAAGCGGCGATGACGTTGCTGGGGCTCGGAGGAGACGCCCTGCACACCGATGGCGGCGGTGACGTCGGCCATGGGTTTGGCGGCGATGCCCATGTTGACGCGGGCTCCGGCCTCCATGGCGACGGGGGCGACCATGGGCACCTCGGCGGGGCTTCGGATACGCACGCCGATGCTTCGCAAACCGATGACCCGCAGCACCATTTGACGGACCACGGCTCGTCAAAGCTCTTCGCCATGCTCTCGTTTCGCGGCATGATTGCCGCGATGGCCTTCTTCGGCATCGGCGGACTCACCGCCCAATCGGCCGATCTGCCCGTTCTCACTGTCCTTCTAATCGCCATCCTCTGCGGGCTTGCGGCGATGTACGCCGTGTTTTGGGTCATGCAGACCCTCGCTTCGCTTCAGGCCGAGGGAACGGTGCGAATCGGCCGGTCGGTGGGCGAACCGGCCACGGTCTATCTCCGCATTCCGGGGGGTCGCGCCGGGGCCGGAAAGGTCCAGATCAACCTGCAAAACCGGACCATGGAGTATGAAGCCGTCACGGAAGGCGACGCCTTGCCCGCAGGGGCTAGAGTTGTGGTAGTCGGCGTGGTCAATCCCGAGACGGTCGAAGTCCGGCCGTTGGCTTCTTGCGAAGGGGTCTCGAATGAGTAGCATGTTCTGT
>CAZFKF010000081.1:0-10777 GCA_964518805.1 uncultured Planctomycetaceae bacterium
TAACCCCCTGGGAAAATTCCATGGAGAACGCACAGCCTTCGGAACGTGTGGTGAACGGCATTCGTCGCTCCTCGTATCCCGTGAAATGCACGAACAGCATTTGCCCCGGTGACGTCATCCTCTGGGACGAGGATGTCTTGTGTGGTGAATCCTGCACGCAAGGCGCGTTAGGGCAGCGGACGATAACCGCCGGTGTTGCTGGATGTTTCGGGTTCGACGAGAACAACCACCCGACTGATGAGACCGTCTACCGTTTGATTGTGTTTGCCTCGTATGGCTGCCAGGCCATTCCAGGTCTCACGACGATCTATCGTCGACATCGAGACTGGGGGCGTTATGGGGTTTCTCGCCGGGAGTATCCTGCTCGGGCCGAGTTCGACCATTTCGAGCGGGAGATGGGGAGAGGAGTTCCCCGCAAACGGCGACGTCCTCGCTGACGTCGTGGAACCTGTGGTGCCAGATGACTTCCAACCCCAGAGTATGGCGACCTCATCGGGCTGCGATCGGCATCCCGTCCGGTAAACTTCGACATCACAAAGGGCAACCGCAAAGACGCCGATGCCGCCAAAGGCGAGGCTATCGAGCGTCACCCCGTCATCTTGCCCACACCACCCCGGAGGTGGGCAGCCGCGACTTGGATGCCTTTGGGCAGATCATCCAGATTCACGGTCGGCCGCGGCATCAGGCTCGGCGTTACCAAGCCCGGGCCGTACTTGGCGCGAACCGTCGCTGGCTTCAGCCCCAATCGGAACTTCCAGAGGCGGCACTCCGTGGCGGGGCACCATAATACCGCCTTGGAACTCTCGTCACTGCATTCCAGGCAGTGCTGGCGGACAACAACCAGGGACAATCCGGTAGCCTCCACGATTTCCTCCGTAGCGCGCCAAACCCTGGAAAGAACGGCATCTGAATCGCAAACGCCTTCTGGACGTCCTGAAGGTCCAGCCCGCCCCGCGCGCGGCTCCAGGGGCGTTTCTCGTGGCTTTCAGGACGCCCTGAAGGATGTCTCCCTGGCTTGCACAGCGTTTCGGATCATTCCGGCTTCGTGAGCGTTCAAAATCCAGGCCGTCCCGCGGAATACCAAGACAGCCCCGATGATGGACTGGCCCGCGTAGGTGGTTCCCACGTCCAGGAACTCACCGAACCGGCCTTCCGGCGTGATGTCGGAATGCGAGACTCGCACCCGGCCATCAACGGCCTGCTTCACCTGGATCGTCTCGCCGTAGTGGTTCTGAAATTGAATGGTGTTCATTGACCTTCTGCCTCCGACTTGCTTGCTGCCCGGACCATTGCCACGATACCGACCTTGACCGGCTCGGGGAGCGCGGGCCAAGCATCAATGAGGGCCGCCAAGTCGGGGTCAACGGTCGGGAGGTTCTCGGTCACTGGCCCCATTTCTGGCCCCACGCTATCAGGCTCGTTTCGCAACTCGTTATCTGCCTTGTCGTTCGGTTGCCCCGGCGTCTGATTGCAAATCCGCCATCCCCGGTTCGAATCCGGGCGGCGCCTCTTTCCGCCAGCATCCGCCATGGTTCGCTGGCGGTTGTCATTTCTTGACGGCGTAAGGACTTGCGCCGATTCCTTCTGAACAGGGAGCATCACAGACAACGCGCTATCTTGTGGGGTTTTGGGCCATTCCCTGCACCCCCCCGCTGTCCAACTGGCCCCGGAGCTCGCCGTTGGCAAGCGTTGTTCGCAGTCGAAAGAAGGAACATGCCGGCGCTCTCGCGCGGCTTTGCCATCGAACCACGAATGACTACAATTCACGGGCAGTGACGACCGTCCTCGTGACACAACCGCTATTCCAGAAAGGCGTTATGTTTGACCCCCTCATGAACTGTCGTCTGCGCAGTGAGCCCCGGACTACACGGATGTTGCGGATCGCATGATTGCCCTGTTGCTTCTGGCGACGATTGGCCACGGGTTTTTTTGGGTCGCGCTGATCAATCGGAGCCATGCGGTCGCCATTCCGCGGCCGATCATCCACGCCGTCACCTACATCGCGTTCTTAGCGGCCGGGATCATTCCGCTGGGTGTGGCATGGTTGCTCTACCGCGCAGCGGTCGATAATGCTTTGGCGAACCCCATCGCGGCCTTACCGCGCGAGGTGAGTGGCTACCTTGCCGTGTGCGCGGTGCTGGGGGCATGGGCTGCAGCACAATGGAGTTGGAGCCGATTTCGGTGGCTCGCCGGACGGCCGGCTCAGGATCGCTGCACGAAGCTGTCGCGGCTCAGGCCTGGGGCGCACGAAGCAGCGCCGTCGACTTGCGACGCTTGCCTGGTGGCCCGACTGCCGGGAAATGAAATCCTCGGCCTTGAGGAAATCGACCGCAGCCTCGTCGTGGCGAGGCTTCCGACCGCCTTGTCCGGCCTTTCGATCCTCCACATCTCGGATTTGCACTTCACCGGGCTGGTGGGCAAGTGGTACTTCGAGGAACTCGTGCGGCGGTGTAACTTGCGGCAGCCCGACCTGGTCGCCCTTACCGGCGACATCCTCGACGAGGAGGAATGCATCGCGTGGATTCCCGACACGCTGGCGAAGCTTCGGGCCCGCCATGGCGTCTACTTCATCCTCGGCAACCACGATCGCCGCGTGAACTCCAAGCGGCTCCGCAAAACGCTCGAGCGCGGAGGCATGGTCGATCTCGGCGGGCGGTTTGTCGAAGTGCAACTGCGCGGCCAACCGGTGTTGCTGGCGGGCAACGAGGTCCCTTGGTTCTCGCCTGCGGCCGATTTCTCCCAGGCCCCGCCTTCGTCTTTGCAGGGCGGACCTGTGCGGATCGTGCTCGCACACAGCCCCGATCAACTCGCGTGGGCACGGCGCAACGAGGTGGACCTCGTCCTGGCCGGCCACACCCACGGCGGACAGATTTGCCTGCCGGCCGTGGGCCCCATCTTCGCCCCCTGCCTGCATGGCGTACGTCACGCGCGCGGCGTATTTTCCGCGCCACCCACCGTGTTGCACGTCACGAAGGGCGTCTCTGCACAGTTTCCCGTCCGCTTCCGGGCGGCTCCGGAGGCGGTCCTGCTGGGACTCCGCTCACCCCGCGGCGAAGCGCGCAGCGTCACCGGTCTCGCCGCTGCTTCAAGCCTCGCTCCAGTTCCTTGACGTGCTGTCGAAGCTCGTTCATTTCGCCCCGCAGCCGCACCACTTCGTGTCGCAACGCTTCCACTTGCGACGGAATGGCCTCCAGCTCCGGGCCGCCGCGGCGTTTGCCCTCGTCCATCATCCGCCTTTTTATCTCGCGTGCCTCGCGCTCCGCGTCCTCAGCCTTCTCGAAGAACTGATGGGCAAGGTCCTCCGCCGCAACCGCCTGGAGGTTTTCGGCGGCGATCCGGAAATGCTTCGCCCGGCGGACCGCCTCTTCCGCTTTGGCCATCATCTCGGGCCTTGGCTCCGCTCCTTTCCGTTCCTCAGCGCGCCGCCGGTGGGCAGCAGCGACCTCGTCCAGTTCTCGTTCCGTCCGCGCGATTCGTTCCCGAATCTCGTCGAGGTCTCTGCCCGGCGCTCGTGCCTCCTGCATCCGACGTTCCTTATCGAGCAACTCCTTCAGCTTCTGGTGGAGCTTCTCGACGTGTTGTTCCAAGTCCTGCGGACGCCTTTCCTCCATTCGCTCGGCAGCTTCGGCCAACTCGGCGGCCTTGCGGGCAAGCTCTTCGGCCGCCTGGGCGCGCCCGCGTTCCTTGAGTTCAACCGCCTCTCTCTTGATGGCCCGAGCTTTCTCTCGAAGCTCGCCGGGCTCAGCGGCCATCAGGCGCGGGGCAAGGGCGATCAGCATCAACAACATCAGGGTCGTGACAAGGACTCTTCGCATGGTTGGACTCCTCCGGTTCGGACTTCCAGGACTGGCCACGGTTCAACCCCTTTCGTTCCTCCTCTCTCAAGAGGTCGTCAAGAACGGCATAACAAACACGCAAGACAGGTGCATTGTCCAGTGATTTCTCTTACTTGACGTAACATATATCCAGCGTGCCGGCCGCCGCAGTTGCGGCCTCCAGTATAGTGGCGTGCGGTCGTCGGCAGACAAGTGGAATAAGTCATCCAATTCCGTGGGCGGCGCTAAAGCGGTCGGCGCAAGGAACCGAGAGAGTGTCATGCACATCATGGGCGACCAGTTATTCTAGTGGGTGCTTCATGCTTTGCTCTTCCTCCGGCGGATGCGGAAGAGTGACTTCGACGACTTCGGCAGCATACAGTACAATTCGGCGGAACGGACTCCGCACAGCGTATCTTGCGCTTCACCGGGGCAGGATTCAGAAATGGGTACACAGCGGAAGACCAAGGCCGAGCTTCTGGAAGAAATCGCGGACTTGCGGCGGCAGCTTGCGGCGGTGGAAGAGAGAGAAGAGTCGCTTCGGGAAAGCGAGCGGCTGCATCGCGATTTTCTACACGAGTTCAAGGGGATTGCTTTTCGCGGCAAGCTTGGGTACCAGCCGACGCTGCTCGCGGGGGACATCGAGTCCATCACCGGCTATACCGCCGAAGAGTTCCTGAGGGGATCGGTGCGGGTGGATCAGATCATTCACCCCGATGACTTCGCCCGACTCCAGGAAAGCATGGAACGCTTGCGCACCGCTCCCGGCTACGCTACCGAACGGGAGTATCGGATTGTGCGCAAGGGGGGCGACGTGCGATGGCTTCACGAGGTCATTCACAACCTCTGCGACGGCACCGGGAAGCCCGTCGCCGTCCAAGGGATCCTCCACGACGTGACAAGACGCAAGCAGATGGAGGAGGCCCTGTACGAGCGTGAACAGCGGGCCACCCTGCTCCTTCAGGTGGCGCCTCTGGGGATTCACGAATGCGATGCCGAAGGCCGCATCGTCTTCGTCAATTCCACCCAAGCGCGGATCACGGGGTACACGCTTGAAGAACTCGTGGGGACGAACATCTGGGACCGCATTGCTCCGGGGCCCGAGAAGGACTCCATGCCGGGCTATCTGAGACATCTGGCGTCGGAGCAACCGCCGCCGACGCCCTACTATGCGAAGAACGTCCGCAAGAACGGCGAAGTCTTCGATATCCGCGTCGACTGGGACTACAAGCGAAATTCCCAGGGGCAAGTCACGGGGTTCGTGTCCATCGTCACCGACATTACGGAACAGAGGAGAGCGGAGGAAGCCCTTCGCGAGAGCGAACGCCGGTTGTCCACGCTGTTGTCCAACTTGCCCGGCATGGCTTACCGGTGCCGAAATGACGCCGATTGGACCATGGAGTTCGTGAGCGAAGGGTGCCTGGCCCTGACGGGATATCAGCGGTCGGAACTGTTGGGGAATCGGGTGAAGTCCTATGGAGACATCATTCACCCCGACGATCGGCAAACGGTTGTGGAATGCGTCCAGCACGGCGTTGCCGAACGACGCCGATTCCAACTGGAGTACCGCATTCGCACCGCTCAGGGCGAGGAGAAATGGGTCTGGGAACAGGGAGTCGCGGTTCTCTCCTCCAGCGGCGAGGTGGAGGCCCTCGAGGGCTTCATCGCCGACATCACGAAGCGGAAGCAGGCCGAAGACGCGCTCCGGGATAGCGAGGAACGCTACCGTACGCTGGCCGAGTCCACGACGGACATCATCTATATCCTCGACCCGCGGGGAAGACTCCTCTATACCAATCGCAGTGCGGCCCAGCGTTTCGGCCGCACCCCGGCGGACCTCGTCGGCAAGGGGCAGGAGGACTTGTTTTCGCCCGAGATCGCCAAGCGGCACCTCGAACGCATCCGCTCGGTGTTCGAGACCGGTGAAGGTGCCGAAATGGAAGCCCTCTACCGCTTCGGCAACCAAGACGTATGGCTCAACGTTCGCTCCATTCCTCTTCGAGACGCCCAGGGACAAGTCCGTTCGGTCATGGGGGTTTGCCGCGACGTCACCGAACGCAAGCGCGCGGAAGAGGCATTGCAGCGGGCCCATGACGATCTCGAACGGCGGGTAAGAGAACGGACCGCCGAGCTCGCCAAGGCCAACGAGGAACTCGATGTCTTCCATCGATTCGCCGAGGCCTCGTCGCAAGGATTCGGGATGGCCGACTTGGACGGTCGGATCACCTACTCGAATCCCGCCATGTGCCGGCTGCTTGGCGAAGACTCTCCCGAAGACACGCTTGGAAAACAATCGTCCGACTACTATCCCGACGACTACCGCGAACGACGGGAACGGGAAATCGTTCCGGCCGTCCTCCGCCACGGATATTGGCAGGGCGAATTGATGATCGGCTCTTCCCGCGGCAAGCTCACTCCCGCAATCCACTACTTCTTTCTGATTCGCGACGAGCGCGGGGCGCCGTTTCGGCTGGCGGCCGCGGTGGTGGATCTTTCCGAGCGCAAGAGGGCCGAGGAAGCGCTGGAACGGGAACGGCGCACGCTCAAACATCTTCTCCAGTCCAGCGACCACGAGCGGCAACTGATCGCCTACGAGATTCACGACGGGCTGGCCCAGCAGTTGGCCGGGGCGATCATGCAGTTGGACGCCTTCAACCATCTCAAGGATCGAGACCCCCTTCCGGCCGCGGACGCATTCCATGCGGGGATGACGATGCTTCGCCAAGGCCACGCCGAGGCCCGGCGGCTGATCAGCGGCGTGCGGCCGCCCATCCTCGACGAAGCGGGCGTCGTGGCAGCGGTCGCCCATCTGGTCAACGAAGAGCGCCACCTGGACTGCCCCCAGGTCGAGTTCCGCAGCGACGTGCAATTCCAGCGGCTGGCTCCCACCCTGGAAAACTCGCTGTATCGGATCGTTCAGGAGGGACTGGCCAACGCCTGCCGGCACAGCAAGAGCGCCAAGGTACGCGTGGCCCTCGTCCAGCACGGCGATCAGATCCGCGTCGAAATTCAGGACCAGGGCATCGGCTTCCACCTCGAAGAGATCGAAGACAGTCACTTCGGCGTGGCCGGCATCCGACAGCGAGCTCGCTTGTTGGGCGGCAGCGCGGTCATCGATTCCGCCCCGGGCGCGGGCACGCGCATCACCGTCGATCTGCCCCTCATACCCAAGAAATGACCGCCCCGGCATAGACGCGGAGTAAGACGCCCTGCGACCCCGGGCGGTGGTTGGGGGCGCTCGAACGAGCGGCTTGCCGAAACCTCGCGTCGCGAACCGCGTCAGCGATCACTTGTTTTCGGCGGCCGGCGCCGGCGCAGCTCCGCCGGCTTGCTGCGTGTACTTCTGGATCGTGTCGAGCAGCGCATTGTACTTGGCGACCATGTCCGGCCCGTTGAGCTTCTCGTTGACCGCCAGCGCCGATTTCAGCATGCTGACCGCCTGCGTGCACCGCTCTTCGATCTTCTCTTGGGTCTGATAGGCCTGGGCATAGAGGCACCAGGCGGCGTTGTAGATCACGTCGTAGTACTCGGGTGGCTTGTTCCTCAACCCCTGCAAGATCCCGCGGATCCTCGTCCAATGCCCGATCGCGTCATCGTATTTCGTGGGGTCTTTTTCGGCCTGGGCCTGGAGGCAGCGTCCCAGGACCATCTGCGGTTCAAGCGAACGGGGATTATCGGTGGCCAATTGGCGGGCCTGCTCGATGGCCTGGTCGAAATTGCCTGCGGAACGCAAGAGGTCGACGAGTTGGGCCCGGGCACGCGTGGCGGCCTTCTTGTCCACGTTGGGAATGGCGAGCAAGCGTTGGTAGATCTCGGTAGCCTCGGCAGCCATCCCCACGTTGACGCACAGGTCGCCGAGGACGATCAGCCCGGTCTCCGAATGGTCCTTTCGCGAGGCCAGCTTCTTGAGCATGCTGCCGATCAGCGATTGGGTGGACTTGAGCTTGGCGTTGGCGGCTTCGGCCGCCTTGACGTCGGCCGCCGCCGTGGCGCGGGTCACGTCGGCCGCGGCCTTCTTGCGTTCTTCGTCGAGCACGCGGGCGAATTCTACGAGGATTGCGTTGATCGGCTGGCTATCGGCCCCGAGATCGCAGAGCACGAGGCCCACGTCGCTTCCTTTGGCCACATCGCCAAGGCCCAAGTAGGCCTGCAAGGCGGCGCGGAAGATCCGCACGGTCCCTTCATCGAGGGCCTGCGGCTTGGACGCCTTGACTTGACTGACCAACGGCTCCAGAAGGGCAGCGGCCTCTTTGAATTCCTTGGCGTCGAGGTGCATGATTGCCACGAGAAGCTGGCTTTCGACGTGCTGCGTCGACAGCGGCCGATTCGCCTCGGCAGCCTTGCGGAAGCCGGCGAGGGCGTCCGTAGCCCGCTGGAGCGCCTTGGCCCGCTCGGCGGCCAGCTTCTCCTTGTCGGCGCCGGCGACCTTGTCTTTGACGTACGCCATCCAGTACGTTCGCGCGGCGAGGTACAAGGCCAGGGGATAGCGTTCCGACTTGGGGTTGACCTTCTCGAAGACGCCGAGCGCTTCGTCGTTCTTGCCCAGCATGAGGTTCACCTGGGCCATGGCCATGTGGGCGTCATCGGCGGCGGGCCGGTTGGGCCAGGTTTCCTGGACCATTTTGCAGACCTTTTCGAGCCGTTCGAGGGCCGCCTGGCGTTTCTCCTGGTCCGGGGCCGTAGCGAAGAGGTTCAGCGTCGCCTGCACGGCCAGCGACCCGGCCGACTGGGCTGCCGGCGTCTCCTTGTCCTCTTGGATGATCTTGCCGGTCGCGGCCAGGCACTCCTCCAACTTGTTGTCGGCAAAGAGCCTGTAGGCCACCATGTATTTGGCCTCGGCCACGAGGCCGCGGATCTCCTCGGCTCGCTTCGGGTCCTTGGTCTTGGCGCTTGCGGCCATCTCCAGGGCCCGGTTGTAGGCGGCTAAGGCCTCCGGCCACTGATCGGCCCCGGCGGCGGCCTTGCCGATGGCAATCGCTTCTTCGACGGTCTTGGCATCCTCGATCTTGCCGGTTTCGACCTTGGCGTACTTCTTGCGGAGAACCAGGGCTTCCTGTTGATACGGACTGCCCACCTTGACCATTTCGTTCAACAGCAGCGTGACCTCGGCGATGAGCTTGTTCTTGTCCGCCCCGGTCGCCTTGCCAGCCTGCTCGATCTTCGCTTTCACCACGTCCAGGGCCACGGCCTGATAGCCCTCGGTGCGGCCCGACTTGCGGGCATAGTCCTTGAGCCACTTCGGCGCTTCCTCCAGGAACACGTCGGGGTCCTTCCGCGCCATGATCCCAAAGTAGAACTCCTGCACTTGGGCGAAGAGAGGGTCGAGAACCTTGTCGGTCACGTTGGGGCCGGGATCGTTGGCCAGCACTTCCTCATAGATATCCGTGGCCAATTGCAGGTCGCCCAGTTCCTCGGCGATCTTGCCGTGCCACATGTGGGCGTACAGACCGATCGCGTTCACCGAGCCTGCCGCCGTGACGCGGTTGGCCTGGAAGATGTCGTCCAATTGCTTGGCGGCGCTCTGCAGCAGGGACTTGCGCGCATCGGCCTTGGGGTCCGTGTAGGTCTGGGCCGAATAATAATCGGCCATGGCGGCCTGGAAGCGGGCATTGAGCAGATTCTGCACGAGCTCGTTGCGGCGCTCGAGGGCGGCCCGGGCCTCGCGATCCGGGCGTCCGCAGGCCTGGACTTCGGGGACGGGAGTGGCCTCCAGTCGTTTCCAGAGCGTCTCGGCCGCCTGCTTCAAACGCGGCTTGGCTTCTTCGAGCGACTTGCGGGCCTCGGCCAGGTGCCGCTCTTTCTCGGCCTGATCGGTACCCGACTGCCTGGCCGCGCGGAGTTGTTGCAAGGCCCGATCGATCGAGAACGTCCCCCACGAGACCATGGCCGTGACGGCCTCGGTGTGGTTCGGATTCTCCTTGAGGAACTTGTCGAGGTGCGACTGCGCCCCGTTCATCAGTTCCTCGAATTCCTTGGCGTTGAGGGCCCGGTTGGCCGACCCGCGAAGGCTCTTCGACATCTCCAGGTCCCAAACGGCCTTCAACTCGGGGGCAATCGACGGCTGCTGCTTGATCGCGTTGAGGTATTCCACGGCGATGTCGTGGTAACCTTTTTCCTGGAGGGCATGGACAAAGGCCAGCGGGTGGACTTCCGCGGCCACGGCGGCCCTCGCCAGCAGCGCCATCGCGACGAGACAACCTGATAAGGCCCCAGTGACATTCTTCATGGCTCTAGTCCATCCAATGACCGTGCAGTGCCGAAACGATTCCTATGTACCTCGATTCCTTCCAACGGAGGCCGCGCTCCCTTTGCGGGGCTATTTCTTCGCGGGGGGAGTCGCAGGCGGGGGCGTGGCCGGGGGTGCGGCCTTCGGGGCCTCCGCCGGTTTGGCCGGCGCAGCGCCCGGCATGGCCGGCGCGGGTGGGGCGGCGCCCGGCTTGGCCGGGGCCTCGCCCGGCTTCGGCGGCGGGCTCGTCGGTGGAGGCGGAGGCGGCGGGGGAGGGGCCGCCAGCGTGGTGACCTTGACCGTGTTGTCCAGCTTGTACAGCGGCAGATAACGGTAGTACACCTCGAGCGTCAACGCCGACAGGCTGGTGACCATCAAACGCCCGCCGGCATCGGCCCAGGCGTCTCGGCTCGGCTTGTCCGGGTCCCAGCTTCCCACGGCGCAACCGGTCTTGCACTGCGTGTCCAAGAGCACGCGGCGAACGCTGCGGTTCCAGGAGTCCCAATCCGGGCCGCTCACGTTATGCATCACCTGGGTCGCATAGTACCAGTAATAGATGTTGCGCCCGCCCGGGTTGGGCATGTTTTGCATCAACATTGAAACGCCTTCGGCCATCTGCGGGTCGGTGCGCTTCATCCCGCCGTATTGCAGGCACAGCAGGCCGACGGATGTCATGGACGGCGTGGCTCCGCCGGTCGGCTCGTAGGAAAACAAACCGCCCTTGCTCTTCGCACAG
>CAZFKF010000082.1:0-10643 GCA_964518805.1 uncultured Planctomycetaceae bacterium
CTGCGTCATGTGCCACCGCTCGATCAATTACGTGGCGGACATGATCCAGAAGAAGTTCGGCATCCCGTGGATCAAGGTGAACTTCATCAGCGCCGCGGGCACCGCCAAGTCCCTCCGCAAGATCGCCCAATACTTCGGCGACGAAACGCTGACGCAGCGGGTCGAACAGGTGATCGAGGAAGAAATGGCCGCGGTCCACCAAGTGCAACAAGAGATCCGCGCCCGGTGCGAAGGCAAGACCGCCATGCTCTTCGTGGGCGGGAGCCGCGCCCACCACTACCAAGACCTCTTCAGCGAAATCGGCATGAAGACCCTGGCCGCCGGGTACGAGTTCGCGCACCGCGACGACTACGAGGGCCGGCAGGTGCTTCCGACGATCAAGGTGGATGCCGACAGCCGAAACATTGAGGAACTTCACGTCGAGGCCGACCCGGAGAAGTTCCGGCCGCGCGTCGCGAACGACCAGGTGCAGCAGTTGCAGTCCGGTGGACTTCAGTTCAAAGACTACGAAGGGATGATGCCCACCATGGACGACCGGACGCTCGTGGTGGACGACGTCAGCCACTACGAGTCCGAGCGGCTGATCGAACTGTACCAGCCCGACGTGTTCTGCGCCGGGATCAAAGAGAAGTACGTCGTCCAGAAGATGGGCGTCCCCTGCAAGCAACTGCACAGCTACGACTACGGCGGCCCGTACGCCGGCTTCGTGGGCGCGATCAACTTCTATCGCGAGATAGACCGGATGGTGAACACGCGGGTCTGGTCGATGATTCAGGCCCCGTGGGAAACCTCGGGACCCACCTTGGAAGCAGAGTACGGGAAGACTCAATGACCTTGCGGGTGGGAATCCTGCGCGCCCGCCGGTTCTACGCGACCGGGCGTGTTTCCAGCCTCACCGTCCGAACCGACGCCACTTACGTTGACCCTGATCCTAGCCACGGCCTCAGAACCCATGCTACTACGCCATACCACTGCGGAAATCGTCGACCGTCAGGCCCTGACCGTCAACCCGGCGAAGACCTGCCAGCCCATCGGGGCGATGTACGCCGCGTTGGGGATCCACCGCTGCCTGCCCCACAGTCACGGCTCGCAGGGGTGTTGCGCCTATCACCGCAGCACCCTGACGCGGCACTACAAGGAACCGGTCATGGCTGCCACGAGCTCCTTCACCGAAGGGTCGTCGGTCTTCGGTGGCCAGGCCAACCTGCTTCAAGCCGTGCAGAACATCTTTGCGGTCTACAACCCCGATGTGATCGCCGTGCACACGACCTGCCTTTCGGAAACGATCGGCGACGACATTCCTCAGATCGTCCGCAAGGCCCAGGACGAGAACAAGATACCGGCCGGCAAGTTCGTCATCCACACGAACACGCCGAGCTACGTCGGCTCGCACGTCACCGGCTTCTCGAACATGGTCCGCTCGATGGTCGACTATTTCGCCGAAGGCGGCGACGGCAAGACGACGGCGGTCAATATCATCCCGGGCTGGGTCGAACCGGCTGACATGCGAGAACTCAAGAGGCTGGTCCAACGGATCGGCGTCGACTCGATTCACTTCCCCGACACGTCGGGCGCGCTCGATGCCCCGCAGACCGGCAAACACGCGTTCTATCCCGACGGCGGAGTCACGGTGGATGCCTTGCGGCGCACGGGGGCCAGCCGGGCCACGCTCGCCTTGGGCCCTTCGGCGTCCGAGGCCGCCGCGCGCCTGCTGGAGACGAAGTTCCAGGTCGCCCCGCGCGTTCTCGAACTGCCGATCGGCGTTCGAGCCACCGACCGCTTCGTCAACGCCCTGCGCAAGGTAGCCCACGTCAAGGTCCCCGCAGAAATCACCGAAGAGCGGGGCCGGCTGATGGACATGATCACCGACATGCACCAGTACTTCTACGGCAAGCGAGTCGCATTGTGGGGCGATCCCGATCAGTTGGTTTCGCTCGCCGAGTTTCTCGCCGATCTCGACATGCAGCCCGTCTACGTCGTCACCGGCACGCCGGGCAAGCGATTCGAGGAACGGATGGCCACCGCCTTGGCCGGCCGAGTCCCGCAGGCCAAAGTGCGTCAGGGACCGACGGCCGACATGTTCCTCATGCATCAGTGGATCAAGCAGGAGCCGGTCGACCTGTTGATCGGCAACAGCTACGGAAAGTACATCGCTCGGGATGAAGGCATTCCCTTCGTGCGGCACGGATTCCCCATCCTCGATCGCGTGGGGCACGCGTATTTCCCCACCGTCGGCTACACGGGCGCGATTCGCCTGCTGGAGATGATCTTGAATGCCCTGCTCGACCACAAGGACCGCACGTCTCCGGAGGAGAGCTTCGAGTTGGTCATGTAGCAAGGACGGTCAACGATGATTGAGATCCTCGAGTCCCGCAAACCGCAGATCCACCAGACCGGCAGCGCCCCCCTGGCCATCCAGTGCGATCGGCAGAGCGTGGCCGGCTCGGTGAGCCAGCGTGCGTGCGTCTTCTGCGGGTCGCGCGTGGTGCTTTACCCCATCGCCGACGCGATTCACCTGGTCCACGGGCCGATCGGTTGCGCGGCGTACACGTGGGATATTCGCGGAGCGCTTTCCTCGGGACCGGAACTGCACCGCCTGAGCTTCTCGACCGATCTCGAAGAGAAGGACGTGATCTACGGAGGCGAGAAGAAGCTCTACCGAGCCTTGATCGAGCTGATCCGTCACTACCAACCCAAGGCCGCGTTCGTCTACTCGACGTGCATCGTCGGCCTGATCGGCGACGACGTGGAGGCGGTCTGCCGCCGCGTGGCCGAAGAATGTGGCATCCCCGTGCTGCCGATCCAGTGCGAAGGGTTCAAGGGGACGAAGAAGGACGGCTACCGCGCGGCCTGCGACGGCCTGGCGAAGCTCATCGGCACCGGCTCGACCGACGGCATCCGGCCCGCAAGCATCAACATCCTCGGCGACTTCAACCTGGCCGGCGAAACCTGGATGATCCGCGAGTACTACGAACGGATCGGCGTGGAAGTGGTGGCCACGATCACCGGCGACGGACGCATCGACGCGATCCGGCGTGCCCACGGGGCGGCGCTCAACGTGGTTCAGTGCGCCGGTTCGATGATCCATCTGGCCAAGGATATGGAGGCCACCTACGGCATTCCGTTCCTGCGCGTGTCGTACTTCGGGATCGAGGACATGGCCAAGTCGCTCTACGACGTGGCCGAATTCTTCGGCAAGGAGGAAATCGTCCGCCGCAGCCGCGAACTGGTCCGGCAAGAATCCGAGGCGATTCTGCCCGAGTTGCGGCGATTTCGGCAGGACCTGGAGGGCAGACGCGCAGCGGTCTATACCGGCGGAGCGTTCAAGGCGTTCTCCCTGGTTCGCTCGCTCCGCACGCTGGGTATGAAGACCGTGGTCGTGGGATCGCAGACGGGCGATCGGCAGGACTATCAGTTGCTTCGCGATCTGTGCGACGAGGGCACGATTCTCATCGACGACGCCAACCCGCTGGAGCTTTCCAAGTTCGTGCAGGAGAAGCAGGTCGATCTGCTGATCGGCGGCGTCAAGGAACGGCCGATCGCCTACAAGCTCGGCATCGGGTTCTGCGATCACAACCACGAGCGCAAAGAGGCCTTGGCCGGATTCCAGGGAATGATCCATTTTGCTCGCGAGGTGCATCGCACGGTCATGTCGCCGGTGTGGAGGCTTGTGCCGGCCAGGCGAACCGCAGCGCGGGAATCGATCGTCTTGCCGGCAGAGAAGGCGAGCTCGGCTGTCGCGGCTACCGCGGACATTGCAGTGCAACCGATGGCGTGGCGGCCATCCGAAACGTCCGTTCCGTTCGATCCGTCTGTGGTCTGAGGGCTGTGGCGGAATCGCCCGAGGGAGTAAGGAATGATGATCACGGCAACACGCGAAGACTCGGCTCACTTCTCGGCGGCTCGCAACACGTGCAAGCTCTGTGCGCCGTTGGGTGCCTGCCTGGCGTTCCGGGGAATCGAGGACACGGTTCCCTTGTTGCACGGATCCCAGGGCTGCGCCACCTACATCCGCCGCTATATGATCAGCCACTTCAAGGAGCCGATGGACATTGCCTCCTCGAATTTCGGCGAGACAGCCGCGATCTTCGGAGGTAGGGAGAACCTGTTGCAGGCACTGAAGAACGTGATCCGGCAGTACCAGCCCGGCCTGGTGGGGATTGCCACGACGTGCCTGGCCGAGACCATTGGCGACGACATCCAACTCTATCTCCACGGGATTCGCGAGGAATTGGGGAAACAGGCGCCGGAACTGGTGCACGTTTCGACGCCAAGCTACTCGGGCACCCATGCCGAAGGATTCTTGGCAGCCCTGCGCGCGATCGTCGAGTCGCTGGCACGGCCGTCGCGCCGGCACCAGCGGGTGAACCTGTTGTCCGGCATGGTATCGCCGGCGGACCTTCGGTATCTGAAGCAGATCCTGCGCGAATTCGGTCTGGAGGGCACCGTGTTGCCAGACTATTCCGAGACGCTCGACGCGCCCGTTTGGGCCGAATACCAGGTGATCCCCCCCGGCGGGACGCCCCTCGAGGCCGTCGCGCAGATGGGCGGGGCGCGTGCGACGATCGAACTGGCGAATGTCGACGCCCGGACGCCCACCGCCGGGGCCTGGCTGGAACAAGAGTTTGGCGTCGCCTGCCATCGTCTCCCGCTCCCCATCGGCGTTGTCAAGACCGACGAATTCTACGACGTCCTGGAGCGTCTTAGCGAACGTCCCACGCCGATCGAGCACCGCGACGCGAGGGGGCGACTGGTGGACGCCTACGTCGACGCGCACAAACACGTGTTTGGCAAGCGGGCCATCGTCTTCGGCGAGCCTGACCTGGTGATCGGAATTGCCTCGCTTTTGCGAGAGATCGGCATGGTTCCGGCCCTCTGCGCCACGGGAAGTGCGCCGCGCGGCCTGGCGGAACGGATCGCCGACGATGCCGAAGTGCCGGTCGAGGATTCCTTGGTTCTCGAAGGGGCCGATTTCATGGAAATCGACGAAGCTGCCTCGAAGATCGGTGCTGACGTGATCGTCGGAAGCAGCAAAGGCTACTCGCTTGCGAGGAAACTGGGCATTCCACTGGTGCGGGTGGGTTTCCCGGTTCACGACCGCATCGACGGCCCACGGCTTCTGCACCTCGGCTATCACGGAGCGCAGCAGTTGTTCGACCGAATCGCCAACGCCCTGATCGGTTCGGCGCAAGACGCATCGCCGGTGGGGTACGCCTACATGTGAGGAGCAAACGCCCGGCGTTAGTAGCAAAGAGGGAATGGATGGGGCGGGACGACGGTGAGAGGGAGACCACGATGAACTTCGACGCGGAGACGAATCGATTCACGCAAGCCGAGAAGGCGCCGGTTTCTGCGCCGACTCCTCCCGCCCGCTCCCCTTCTCCTACTCTTCCTTTGGACCGCCATCCCTGCTTCAATGAAGCCGCGCGCAAGGCGGCGGCGCGCATCCATCTGCCCGTGGCGCCGCTGTGTAACATCCAGTGCAACTATTGCAGGCGCGATCATGACTGTGTGAACGAGAGCCGCCCGGGAGTCTCGAGCGCCGTCCTTTCGCCCGGGCAAGCCATCGTCTACCTGGAGGAGATGGTCCGCCGAGATCCGCGGATTACCGTGGTTGGAATTGCCGGGCCGGGCGACCCGTTTGCGAACCCCGAAGAGACTCTCCAGACCCTGCGTCTGGTCCGCGCCCGCTTCCCGGAAATGTTACTCTGTGTTGCCTCGAACGGCCTGAACGCGGCCCCGTACGCGGACGAGTTGGCGTCGCTGAGGGTCAGCCACGTGACGTTGACCGTCAACGCCGTCGATCCGGCGGTCGGACAGAAAGTGTATGCCTGGGTCCGAGAAGACCGGCACATCTATCGCGGTGAGGTCGCGGCCTGCCGGCTCATCGAGCGTCAACAGGAGGCGATCCAAGCCCTCAAGGCGCGCGGCATGACGGTGAAGATCAACGCGATCATCATCCCCGGCGTGAACGACGCGCACTTGCCCAAAGTCGCGTGCCGCACGGCGGAACTCGGGGCCGATATCATCAATTGCGTCCCGCTGTACCCGGTCACCGGAACGGAATTCGCTTCGATCGAATCGCCCTCGGGCAATCGAGTCGCCGAGATTCGCGCCGAGGCCGGCCGGTTCTTGCCTCTGATGACGCACTGCACGCGGTGCCGCGCCGATGCGGCCGGTTTGCTTGGCCAGCCGCTGGACCCGCAGGCCGAGGCCTCGCTGCGTCAGTGCGCCGCCTTGCCGCTGAATCCCGGCGAGGATCGCCCTTACGTGGCCGTGGCCACCTTGGAGGGCGTCTTGGTCAATCAGCACTTGGGCGAGGCGGAGGAACTCGCGATCTTCGCCCGCGACGCCAACGGCTTTCGCCGTCTGGAAAATCGCCCGACGCCTCCGCCCGGCGGAGGCCAGAACCGATGGCTCGCCCTGGCCCAGGCCCTCGGCGACTGCCGGGCGCTGCTGGTGGCAAGCGCCGGCGCTTCGCCCAGCGGAGTATTGAAGGCCCAGGGCATCCGCGTCGTCATGATGGAGGGGCTGATCGAGGAGGGCCTGGAAGCCGTCTATCGAAACGTCGAGATCCGCGCCCCGCTTCGCGTCCAGCATCGATGCGGCTCGGGCTGCGCCGGGACCGGGACCGGGTGCTCTTGATCCCGAAGGGAAATCTCTCATCATTCTTTACCGAAAGGACCCCGTCCATGAAGAAACCCCAATACCATCTCTTCCTCTGCAACAGCTTTCGCATGAACGGCGATCCGCAGGGGTCTTGCAACCGGAAGGGCTCGCCGGAACTGCTTCAGTACTTGCAGTCCGAGATCAGTGATCGCGGGATCGACGCCATTGTGTCGACCACGAGTTGCCTCAACGTGTGCGAGAAGGGCCCAATCCTCGTGATCTATCCCAAGGAGTGGTGGTACTTCGACGTCACGGAGGAGAAGGTCGACGAGATCCTGGACGCCCTCGAACAAGGACAAGCCGTCCCCGAACTCATGTTGTGTTGAGGAAAGTGCCAGTCTGTCATGATCGCTCAGCAGAAACGGCGTTTTTGGCTCGTTGACACCACGCTCCGCGATGGCGAGCAAGCCCCAGGAGTGGCGTTTTCTCGCGACCAGAAGCTCGACATCGCCTGCCTGTTGGCCGACGCCGGATTGGAAGAACTTGAGATCGGTACGCCCGCCATGGGCGACAAGGAGGTCGCCGCCATTCGCGCCGCGGCCGACTTGGGGCTTCCGTGCCGGCTGACCGCGTGGTGCCGGGCGCGTCGCGAGGACCTCGATCGCGCTGCTGCGTGCAAGGTCCATGCGGTTCACATCTCGCTGCCCACGTCGTCCATCCACCTCGGCGCCATGGGCAAGGACAAGTCGTGGGTCCTTCGGCAGATCGCCGAGTTGACGTCGTACGTCCGCCGTCAGTACGACTATGTCTCGATTGGGGCTCAGGATGCGTCGCGGGCCAATCCACGATTTCTGAGACATTGCGCCGAGACGGCCCGCCAGGCCAACGCCGATCGATTCCGGATCGCTGACACCGTGGGCGTTTGGAATCCGTTTCAAACGTACGCCGCGATCCGGCGGCTTCGCAACGCCGTTGGCGGACTATAGATCGGATTCCACGGGCACAACGATCTCGGAATGGCCACCGCGAATACGCTGGCCGCTGTGCGGGCCGGCGCGGAGAGCGTGGACGTAACCGTCAACGGGCTCGGCGAGCGCGCCGGCAATGCGCCGCTGGAAGAGGTCGTGGTCGCCCTGCGAGTGTCTTTGCACCAGCCCTGCGGCGTGCAGACCAGCAGACTCTGCGAACTGTCCGCGTTCGTAGCCCGAGCCGCACGCCGACCGCTGCCTGTCAGCAAGCCGATCACCGGCGCCGGCGTCTTCACGCACGAATCTGGCATTCACGTGCGCGGGCTGTTGTCCGACCCGAGGACCTACGAGCCGTTTCCCGCTAGACTCGTGGGCAGGGATGGCAGCCGTATCGTTCTCGGGAAACACTCCGGTCGGGCCGCCCTGCAATACGTTTTGGCCGCCGACTCGGGTCCTGCCAACGCGTTCACGCCGGATCATGCATGAGGCTCCCGCACGGGGGCGCAGCCTCGCGGGTGGTCTATGTCGCTGTGGCCACAACCGACAGGCTTTCTTCGCACTTCGAGGAATGATATCATACCGCAGTCTCGGCGGGACGATATCGCGCCCTAATCGCGTCAGGTCTGGAGGCTCGTGATGAGAAGACTTTCCCTCCTGGCAGTCTTGGGATTCGCCATTGCTGTCGGCGCCTACGCAGGTGAAGGCGACCGCCTATCGCCGAATCCCACGTCTCAAACAGACGCAGCGTCACTCGCCGCGACGGCCGCCGGCGACATGCCGGCCCGTCCGGTCTCGCGCGAGGGCATCGAGTATCTGCAGCGACTGCGCAAGAACACGCCGTTTGGCGCCAGTCACTTCGACCTGGCGGGACTACGTGCCGGCATGGGCTCGCGACGCGAGCCCACCATCGTGGGTGCAAAACTGATTCGCGCGAAGGTCGGCGACATTCCCTGCGAATGGGTCCTGGCGCCGGGGGCGGCCCCCGAACTTCGGCTCTTGTACCTGCACGGCGGCGGCTTCGTCTCCGGCTCAGGCGGATTCTATCTCGCGCTGGCGGCCCACTTCTCGGCCGCGGCAAAGTGCGCCGTGCTTCTGCCCGATTACCGACTCGCGCCGGAGCACCCTTTTGCCGCCGGGCTGGAAGATTGCGTTCGCGCACACCAATGGATGGTCGCGAACGGGCCGTCCGGCCCCGCGCCCGCACGGGCAACGTTCGTTGCCGGGGACTCGGCCGGCGGGAACCTGACTCTGGCGACCCTGCTCGCCCTGCGAGACCGTCGGCAGTCGCTCCCGGCCGGAGCAATCGCCCTGTCGGCGACCACCGACTTGACCTTGGCCAGCGATTCCCTGAAGACCGTCCGTGATCCCATCATCAGCGCAAAGACCATGCCCGTGTTCCGCGAACTCTACCTCGGAAAGGCCGATCCCCACAATCCGCTAGCCTCGCCGGTCTTTGGCGACTACCACGGCACGGCACCGCTGCTGGTTCAGGTGGGCGAGCACGAGATGCTCCGCGACGACAGCATCCGAGTGGCGAAGAAGGCTCGCTCTGACGGCATTTCAGTGAAGCTTGAGGTCTGGCCAGGCATGTTCCACGTGTTCCAATCGCACGAGCCGCTGCTTCCCGAAGCTCGAGAAGCGATCGATCACGCCGCCAACTTCATTCGGTCACTGGTACCGCGACAGTCGACGACAGGAAAGGACGAGTCATGAAGCGGTCCACCCGCTCCTTGCTTGGGGGCCTCTTCGTGCTGTTGTCGGCATCTTGGGCCTACGCTCAAACGGCAACGACCGTCCGCGTCGTGCTTCCCCAGCCGTCGGCCGCCGTGGTTCGCACGATCGCGGGCGTGTTCGCCCGGCAGGTCGCCCAACGGTGCGAAGCCCGTGTTGTCACCGAAGGCGACGCGGCGTGTGCCGTGGAATTGGCGATTTCACCGGGAATCGGAACGGAGGGTTTTCGGATCGAAGACCGGCCCGGCGGCGGAGTGAAGATCGTGGGCAGTGACGCCCGCGGTCTGCTCTACGGCGTGGGAAAACTGCTTCGCACCAGCCGCTACGACCGGAACGGCTTCGCCGTCGGGTCCTGGCGCGGTGTCTCGGTTCCTGAGAAGCCGGTTCGCGGCATCTACTTCGCCACGCATTTCCACAACTTCTATCATGACGCCCCTATCGCCGAAGTCGAACGCTACGTCGAGGACCTGGGCCTCTGGGGCCTGAACGCCTTGATCGTGTGGTACGACATGCACCACTTCAAAGGCTTCGATTCGGCCGAGGCCACCGAATTCCGCAAGCGGATCAAGGCGATTTGCCGCGCTGCGCGCAAGGTCGGGCTCGACGTGGGCTTCGCCTGCGTGGCCAACGAGGGTTACGCGAACAGTCCTCCGGCGCTCCGCGCCGACGTCAAAGGCATGCGCGGAGCCGCATTTTCCACGGACATTTGTACGTCGAAACCGGAGGGACGCCGCTACGTGTTGGACAACTTCGCCCGCCTGTACACTTGGGCCGCCGATCTGGAGCCGCAATGGGTCATGGTCTGGCCCTACGACTCGGGCGGTTGCGGCTGCCAACAATGCCAGCCCTGGGGCCACGGCGGCTATCTGCGCGCCGCCGAACCGCTGTCGAGACTGGCGAAGCGAGAATTCCGCGGCGCCAAGGTGATGCTCTCGACGTGGTTCTTCAACGGCGAAGAATGGGCCGGACTGGCGAAGGCGTTCGCAACACGCCCTGACTGGGTGGACTATCTCATGGTGGAACCTGCCTTCTCGCCCGGCACGCCGAATGCTCCGCCAGCGCATCCTGCGCCGGCGCGACTCCCTCTGGTCGGTTTTCCCGAAATCAGCATGATCGGTTGGCCGGTATGGGGCGGATTCGGAGCCAACCCTCTCCCCGCACGATACGAGCGCGAGTGGAAGGAACTCAAAGCCCCGTGGCAAGGTGGTTTCCCGTATTCGGAGGGCATCTTCGAGGATATCAACAAGGTCCTCTTCGCCCGCTTCTACTGGAAGGCCGACACAAGCGCCGAAGAGACCATCCGAGAGTATATCGCCTTCGAGTACTCGCCCGACG
>CAZFKF010000083.1:0-10625 GCA_964518805.1 uncultured Planctomycetaceae bacterium
GGCATGGCCCAGGGCAGCTTGCCCGACGGTTTCCCCTCGCCCTGGCCCGAACCTTCCTCGGGGTCCGGAAAGCGGATCCGGTACAACCCGCCCGGGGCCTGCGCCGCCAGCCGGCATCCGCAGTAGGCGCCGTCGGTGGCGGCCTCGGTGACGAGCATCCACCGGCCGCGGGTGTGGAATAGGGCTGGGAAGGCCCAGCCCGGCTTCTTGGGCGATTCGGCGCCGGCGGCGACGCCGTTTTCGTAATACTCTTCGTAGGCGGGCGTCCACTTGGACGCTTCCGAATAGGGGGCCATCCACGCCCTCGCGTCGCTGGCGATCTGAAAGCCGGTCAGTTCCTGTTCGATCTTCACCGGTTGGCTGCTCGTGCCGGGGAAACGGTAACGGAAGGCGACGCCGTCGTTGGCCGCCCGCAGGACGACCTCCATCACCTGGCCCGCGGCGTTGGCCAGGGCGATCGTCTGCTGGTGGGCCAGGATGTGGCATGCGCTGCGTTTGCCGTGCGCCATCGAGTACGTTTCATCGATGGTCGCCACACGGCCCAGCGATTTGAGCTTCAGGCCTTCGGCGAACGCCTGATCGCTGCGCACGACGCCCAAGGGCGACCAGGCGACCACCTCGACGCGGTCGGCGTCGCCGCCGTGCTCGACGCGGTAGCAGAGCCGCGCGCCGGCCGCCCCGCCCTCGGATCGCAGGGCGACCGTGATCGCAAGCTTGCCGTCGGGCGACGCGAGCGTCCACCGCTCGCCGTCGGCCGCCGCGCCGGACGTACGGCCGGCCATGCCAACGAACACGATCAACCCCAAGATGCCTTGCATGCAGTCGGATTTCATGAGAATCGCCTCCCTTTCCCGCCTCGGCCCGATCGAGTCCGCCCACCGGCTCAATCCGCTCGCTTGCCTCATTGTAGTCGCAAGAGACATCAGCGAAAACCGCCGGAAGCGGAGAGCGAGATAGCCAGAGCCCCTTCGCGACCTGACGCATCAGACCCAAGGAACCGCGACGAACGGGGCGGGAAGATGCTCGGCTCTGGAGAGCCGAGCTTCGGGGATGGCGCGCCGCTTCGGAGAGCTAACGCGGCGATGGTTCCGGGCTGCGCTCGTAGATGAATCGGTAGGTCCAACCGCCGCGGTTGCCGACGGGCATGCCGGGCCGCACCGTGGGGCTGATCGGAGACTGGATCTGTAACGCTCCGCACGTGCCTTCCTTGGTGACGAACAGGAACGAGGCGGTCAGTTGGTCGTCGTACTTCCCGCTTTTCTCGTCGAGTTGCGCCACGAGCCCAATCCACGGCGTGGGCAGCTCCTTCCGGTCCCCGGCGACGAGTTCGTTCTGGAGATTGTCGAAGCGGTCGTTGTCGATCCGCCAAACCTTCATGCCCACGGGCTTGAATGCGTAGACGCGATCCTTGCTGCCGGGTAGTCTGACCTTGACCACGATCAGATCGACGCCTTCCTGTTCCGCCCAGGCAAGCAGTTCCTTGGAGGGCTCGCCGCCCGGAGCGTCCTTGGCAAGCTCCGGAGGTGGATTGGGACGCCGCCCGGTGTCGAAATCCAAGAAGGCCTCCCAGGCCGATTCGTCAAACGATTGAACCCGATGGTTCGACGCTCCGCCGCTGACGACCACCCGCGACCCAAAGGGAACTTCCATGGCCGGCTGGAGGTGCGGCATCTCGGCGATCGACTCGGCTTCGCGGTCGAGAGACTGCTGGATCAAGCCGACTTCGGCTTCGGTCGCACCGGCGACGTGCTTGTTCCAGTTCGTCGACCACCACTCGGCCCACCGCCGGGCAAGCTTGAGGAATGCCAGCCGCTTGATACGCTCCTGTTCCGGTCCCGTGTCGTTGAATTCGGCGAAGATGTATTCCATCCATCCATGCGATTGACCGGTGATCTTCTCCAAGGCGGTCATGATCTCCCGGATCGGGCGGCCAAAGCTGAACAGTTCCCCGCCGCGCGCGGCATCGGTACTATAGCGTTTCATGAACTCCGTGAGCGCGGGATCGTTCGCAACGCGAAGGCCGAAGTCGCTGCCGCTGCCCGCGTAGAGCCGCGGGATCGCGCGAATCAGGGCCGGCACCGCCCGCGGATCGCCGATTCCCCGCAAGACAAACCCCAGCGCCCGCAGAGTCTGATGGCGTTGGGCCCGATCGAGTTCCGCGATAAGCTTCGGAATCGCGGGCTTGCCGATCGTGATCAGTTCGCGAACCGCCGCGGCCCAGACTCCCTCGTCCTTGCCGACCCACTCGTAGTCTCGCAGAATCGCCAGCGCGGCATCGATCCGCTCGTCCTGCGACGCGGCGGGCTGGGCGGTGAGCACCTTCAGCGAAGCCTGAACACGGCTGGCGCGGGCCGGATCATCCTGGCCGCCGGGAGCAGGACGTCGCGCCGGCGTCTTGGCGTCGCGGTGCCGCTCGCGGAGCGCGGCCGGACTCAACCCGACAAGCGTGATCGAAAGCGTCTGACCAGGCGCGAACTCGACCGACTTGCTGCTGGCGCTCGTCCAACTCGACATCATGCCTTCACGGGAGAGCATGACATAGTGGCAGATTTTCGCCTTGCCGGGCTGGACCCGCTCGAACACGAAATGGCCTTGTTCGTCGGTCTGCGTCTGGTAGTCGCGGAAGATTCGTCGGGCAACTTGTGCTTCGGCTGGAAGGGCCTCATGCTGACGCTGCCAGACGTCGTTGTAATCGATCTTGATCGTTTCGCGGGCCGCCGGCTTGCCGGCAATGAGGAGCGTGCCCTCGGCCCTGGCCCAAGGCTGCAAGACGATGTCCTTCGAGCCGGCCTCGCCCCGGACCTGGCCGATCCCACGATCGTGGACGGCGATCAAGAGGAATCGATCTCGCTGGGGCGGAAATGCAAACCGGCCGTCGGGCCCGGTGCGCGCCAGTAGCGGCAATTGGCTCACGTCCACCCGGCCGTTTCGCAGGTACAACCCGCGGCCCGGCGTGCAGAGGACGACGTCGGCTTCGGCCGCGGGCTTGCCGTCCGAGACGCGGACCACGCCGGTCACGTCTTGCCCCTGTTCTAGTTCCACGTTGAACGTCACCTGCTTCTTGCCTTTTCCCACCGGTTGGGCCTGGCTGGGATAGTATCCGTCGGCCTCGATACGGACGACGCGGTGCTCGTCCGGTCGGTCCCAGGTGACTTGGTATTCGCCGTTGGTGTTGGCCAAGGAGCGGGTTTGGTACCAGTACGTCTCATTCGCTTGCCCCAGACCGGAACGGCCTTCCGCGAGGCGGAACTTCGTGACGGGGGCCTTGGTTTCACGGTTCACGACGCGGCCGGAAATGGTCCAGACGCCGGCGTCCAGGGTGACTACGTGCTCCCGATCGCCCGGCGCGTACTTCCCCATCACCTGCGCGTAACCCGGCTTGGAGACGACGAGCGACAACGCGTCGTTGGGAATCCACAGACGGCTCCATCGCCCCTCGGCGTCGGTGAGCATGTGGCGGTCCTTATCGCGCTCCAGGGCGCTTTCGTGATCCAGCATCAGTGCAAAGTGATAGGGATTGTCGAAGACTGTGGCGACCGTGGCTTGGGGCATCGGCTTGCCCGCCTTGTCGACGACCCGCACGCGTACCCATTCGCCCTTGCGGAGTCGCAGATCGACCTTCTGGCCTTCCGTGCCCACGGTCAGGTCGCGCGAATCCGGGGCATAGCCCTTGGCGGCGGCCGCCAGCGTGTAATCGCCGGGCTGAAAGACCGCGAACCGGTAGTGTCCGTTCTGGTCGGTCTTGGTGCGCGGCGAATCGCTCTGGAGTCCCGGCGTGGGACAAAGTCCTACCGCGGCCCCCACGGCCGGTTTGCCCTGCGGATCGGTGACCGTTCCTTCGACGACTACTCCCTTGCGAAGCACGATCTCCGCGGTCTTGGCTCGGAGTCTCTCGACGGATAGTGATTTCATCGGGAATCGTTCGACGCTGGCGGGGGCCAGGCGTTTGACGTTCACCGAGAACTCAAATCCGGCGAGGTCCTTGGGGATGCGATGCACCTGCCATTTGCCTTGCGCGTCGGTGGTAGCCGTGTCGTTGATGCACACCCAAAACGGATCGCCGGGCGTGGTCTTTCGCCCTTCAACGTTGACTTCTGCTCCGACAGCCGGTTTTCCAGCTTCATCGCGAACGATTCCGCCGAAGTCCGTTCCCTGCTCCATCGCGAAGGAGTAGCTTTCGGGAACCTGGACCTTCGTACCGTGACCGTGCCACGCTGCCCCGACGGTCACATGCTTGTTGTCCCAAACCAGGAGTTGAAGGGAGGTGAGATCTTCCCTCGGCAGGTCGATCGAAGCATGGCCTGACTGGTCGGTTCGGTACCGGATCGGTCCCAACGGCTGGTTCGCCATCATACGGACAGTAATCGTCACGTCGGCCAGGGGACGACGGTCGGCGTCGGTGACGCGGACCTGTATGGGACGGGCGGCCGGCTTCTTGGCCGGTTCCACCGCGGGCTTCTTCTCTTCCGGCCCCTTGGTCAATTCCGCCGGACTCCGCGGCGCCGCCGACTGGCCGGTTGCAGGCTGAGGCGGCGCGGAGAATGCAACTCGAAGCGCGCCTACAGCCGTCACGACCATCATCGAAGCTAGGCAAAAGGCGAGTACGCTCCAGCGACGCAGGGGCGCGTGAAAGACCGTCCTTTGCAGGCGGTTCAGCCGCCGGCTGACCGAGGAAGTCCTTGCCATGGCGAGTCCGGCGGGGGACGGTATGGCTGCGCATTCGACGGCGATCCGGGCCAGGGTGCGGCAGTACTGGTTCACGTTGCCCACGAAGTTGGCCGAAACCGCATCGCAGACCAGTTCGCAGGCGGCGAGGTGCGCCCGGCGCAGACGCCACGCCAGGGGGTGGAACCAGAGCACGATCGAGACCACGTGGAGGCCCGTGTTCCAGACGAGATCGCGGAACCGGGCGTGCGTCAGTTCGTGCGCGAAGATGGCCGGCAGGTCGTCCCGGTACGCGGCTTCGCACATCCGCGGCGGCAACAATAGGACCGGACGGCCCAGCCCGCAGAGCAGCGGCGATCGGACGAGCGCCGAGCGGCGCACCACGACGCGGCTGCGGCAGCCCACAGCCTCGGCAACGCGCAGGCATTCGTCTTCGACCCATGACGGCGTGCGCTCCGCACGGCGAACCATCTGCCCGATCCGACAGTGGCCGATCGTCCCGCGCAGGGCCAGAATTGCCATTCCGCCGATCCAGACCGCGAGAATCGCCGCGGGCCACGATTCTACGAGTCGGGCACGAACCTCGCTTCCCGGCGAGGCTTCGGGACGAGCAGTGGGGGACACATCGATCGAAGGCGTCGCGATCTCGTGCGCCACGGGCTCTGCGAGATTCGTCGGCACGATGGGCGATGGATCGCTCCATTCCTCGACCGCGGCTCTGGACGCCGCGTCAGCGGGTGGCGGAACGGGGGACGAGGACGGCCGGGCCGCCGCGGTCTCGACCGAAGGCGGCTCCACGTGGATTTCGAGGGCCGGAGACAGCCAGCCCAGCGCCGGCAGGACGACCAGGCCCGCGGCCGTCGCCCGCCACAACAGCACGCGCCACCGGGGATTGGCTCGCCACAGCGCCAGATGGATGGCCCAGGCGGCCAGAAGGACCGCCGTGATTTTCAACAACAGTACGGCCCCGACGGGGGCACTAGCGATCGTTTGTACTCCGCGGGCGGCCGTGAGCAGGGCGTTCACGAGTTGGTTCTCCTGGGGAATCGGAGGACGCCGGTTGCCCGCGAGCCACGCGCTGCAACTCGATCAACTCCTCCTGGGAGAGGTTCTCTTTGGCCAGCAGATGACATAGCAGGGCTTCCACCGATCCGTTGCAGAACGTGTTCACCAGATCGCCGAGCATCGAGCGGAAGGTGGTTTCGCGCTTGGTTTTGGGGCGATAATAGAAGGCGTTTCCGCGGCGACGCCGGGCGAGGTGCCCCTTGGCGTGGAGGATGGTCAAGTAGGACCGCAGGGCGGCATTCTTGATCGGCCGGCCGAACCGCTCCTGGATCTCCGACGGCTTCAGTTCGCCGTCTTGCCAGAGGATCCGCATCACTTCCATCTCGCCGGGAGTAAACCCTGCCATGGCGGCCTCCGCAACCAACGCCTTGCGACCTGTTTTCCAACTATGCAGATGATTCTGCAAATCTTCCGGCGGCTTGTCAAGAGGCACATGCAGAATATTCTGCATGTGCAGACAAATATGCGGTGCGCGGCTTCAGCCAGTAGGGTGGGACAAACGAAGTGCAGTCCCACCATGGAAGAATCGCAGCGTCCTGAACACCGATGGGACTGCGCTGCGCTTGTCCCACCCTACACCTCTGGGCAAGCCGGATGACTGCGCTCGGCGCGGGTCTCCCGACCCCGCCGAGGGTGCGACCGCAGGTCTCCCGATGCGAGACAAGGGAGACCTGCGGTCGCAGCGTGTGCGGGGGCAGAGACCCGCGTACAGCGCAGAAAGGCCGGGACGCGGCGAGAATGTTGTGTAGGATGGGTTTCCAACCCCGTCCGGAATGGCTTGAAGAACCGTACCCTATTCGGGAGTGTCGACCGCGAACGTCGCATCGAGTAGACTGATTGGCTACGGTATAGGCCGGAAACCGCTGGCCGAAACCGTTCTTGAACGGTGCGTCGATTGGTTTCTTCGAGGGAGTCCGGATCATGTGCGATCATTGCCTGAATCGTAGGGAATTTGCCGCAGTGACCACCGCCGGGTTGGCGGGGGGGATGCTGGGATGGTCGTCGGTGCTGGCGGCCGAAGGTTCGAGCCCCGTGACGTGGGATCCGGACAAGCCACCGACCGTGACCGGCAAACCCTTGCGCGTGCAGCCGATTTTGGCCCACAACGTGCTGGCGCCGCACGAGAAAACTTCCTGGCGTTCGTGGAGCGACATCATCAACGAGCCGGCAGCGGCCGAAGAGATGCAGCGGATCGCCGGAGAGTTGAAGACCCTGGCGGCCAAGGCCGACTTTCCCCTGCAAATCCTGCCGGCCGCGAAGGTGAACTCGGTCGAGCAAGCGGCCAACCTTCAGAAGGGCGACTTCGACGTCGTGCTCTTGTACGCGGCCTCGAACGCCGGGCTGTTTGGCCCGTGCTCGGCGGCCGATCCCAAACGGGACACGGTGGTCTTCGTCCGGCACCGCTCCGGTCCGATCTACTACGGCTACGAATGCCTCGGCACCCGCTACTTCAAGGTCCCCTCGCCCGAACTCTGGCAGCAGACCAGCGCCGACAACCATGGCGGCGTGACGCTCGACGACGTGGTGGTCGACGATTACGGCGAGGTGCTCTGGCGGCTTCGCGGGCTGTATGGCTTGAAGAACTTCGTGGGGCGTCGCATGCTGGCCCTGGGCGGCGCGCTGGGCAAGTGGGACGCCACCGCCCCCGAGGTGGCCCGCAAACGCTATAAGCTCGACATCGTGCCGATCGAGTACAAGGAGTTGGCGGCCCGGCTGGAAGCGATCCAATCGGACGCGAAGCTTCAGGAGCAGTTCGCGGCCTGGACCGATCGCTATCTGGCCCTGCCCAACACCAAGCTGGAGACGAAGAAGGAATTCGTCCACCGGGCGTTTGGGGTGTACCTCGTGTTCCGGCAGTGGCTCAGCGAATACCAGGCGTCGGCGATCACGGTGGCCTCGTGCATGGGGACGATCTTCGGCGTGGCGAACACGGCCGCGTGCATGCCGCTAAGCTGGCTCAACGACGAAGGGTACATCGCCTTCTGCGAGTCGGATTTTGTGGTCATGCCGCCGGGCATCCTGCTGCACTACATCGCCGGCAAGCCGGTGTTCATGCACAACTCGACCTTCCCGCACCAGGCCATGGTCACCTGCGCCCACTGCACGTCGCCCCGCCGCATGGACGGCAAACGCTACGAACCGGTGCGGATCATGACCCACTACGAGTCCGAGTTCGGGGCCGCGCCGAAGATCGAGATGCCGATCGGGCAGCCGGTCTGCGCGATCAGCCCCGAATACACCAAGCCTCGCTGGGTCGGCATCAAGGGCATCGTGCGCGACAACCCCTGCTACCCCATCTGCCGCAGCCAGCAGGACGTCGAGATCCTCGGCCGCTGGAAGCGATTGATCCCCGAAGCCCGCGATTCGCACTGGATGATGGTCTACGGCGACTACCTCCGCGAGATCGGCTACGCCGTGCACAAGATCGGGCTGACGTGGGACAATGTCTCGGACCTGGAAGTGTGAAAGGTAGAACGGACAGAGCGAAGCAACGCCCGACCTACACGGGTCGTGTCGCACGCCCTGAGGCTCTGCGAAGGGCGTGGTTGAATTCAGTCGCATTTCGCCACGCCCATCGCTGCGCTTTGGGACGTGCCACTCGACCCGTCGCCGACTACGCGAGCAAGCAAGCGGTGAATCGCCAGGCGCACGAACTTCAAGAACGCGGGACCACCGCGTTCGGTCAGCATTCGTGACGGATGGAAAGTCCAATCCAGCGGCGAATGCACGAGTCCTATCGAGTCTTCCCAAGGGTACTCGCAATTGTCGGGACGTTGACCGTTTCGGTCCACTGCCGGACTTAGCACCTCGATCTCCTCTGCCAGGTGCTTGGCTGTCTGATACACGCCGCGCATTTTCTTGACGTCCTGTCCTCGGAACGAGATTTCTTGTCGGATGATGCTGGGCAAGTTCTTCGTAATATGCGCGTGGCTTGCCTGCAGATTCCCAGGCGACGTTCCGCTTGCGATTCGGTACGCCTTGCAGAGTTTCTCGCAAGCCATTTGGAGGAACATGAGCCCGTGGCATCTGGGAACCGCTTTCTGGATTTGAAGGCATTCCCAAGTCTTGAAGTCCGCGTCGGCTTGAAGCGCGAACGCCTTGGCCCAGTCCGAGGGATCGCTCATCGGTTGATGCTTTCGTTCTGGCGCGGAATGAGGGCGCCGAGATTCCAGCCGGCTGGAAGTCCCAACTCTTCGGTCCGAATCTTCTTGAGTTCCTCCGGTGTGACCTCCACGATCACAGTCGGATAGTAGATGCCGGACGCGGGATCCGGGCCAAACTGGATAGGCGTCACGCCTGACGGCACCGTATTTGAATTCCCCTCTAACAGAATAACGGGAGTCGACGGATTGAGTTCCACGTCCTGGCTCTGAATGACGCGATATATCTCGGTGATTCCGTCTTCAATCTGGTAATGCTTCTGCGCCAGTTCTCGCGCTTGGTCATCTTTGCTGGGCATGATATTCACTCCTCGATCTCGTGCCATGGTTTCAGGCGGTCGCGGGCGAGGCCCTGCCACGATTCTATCCACTTTCAGCCCCCCCGGCAAAAGGTCGCTCATCGCAGGTCGTGTCGCACGCCCTGAGGCTCTGCGAAGGGCGTGGTTGAATTCAGTCGCGCTGCACCACGCCCATCGCTGCACTTTGGGCGTGCCACTCGACCCGACTTCATTCGGCGAACGAAGCGGGAATTCCTACTGCGTCTTCAGCAATCCGCGAATCGTTTCGGCCGGGACATCGATTTTGGGCCGGAATTCATCCGAGGCCATGTAGCGGAGCACGCTGTGACGCAACTGCCGCGCCACGACGCGATGGTCGAGGTCGCTCGTCAGGTCCATGCTGCACACCATGAGCTTGCCGACGCCGATGCGGGCCTCGAACAGCAGGCCCAGCCGCCGGTTCTCGAACCACGTGTCAATCGGCTGCACCAGGGGACGCAAAGCCGGCGGCAAGCGGTCGAGCACCATGGCCGCCGAGCCGTGGATCAGTTCCCACCACTGCCAGTTGCTATGATCCTCCGTGGGGAACCGGGCGAAAACCGGCTGCCTCGGATCGCAAAGGATACCCAGCGTGTGCGGCGCCTGGCCGTGAGTCCAAGCCGTGTTCCAGAAGATGCTCGAAAAGCCGATCTTTACCTTCGTGGCCACTTCGCCGGGCTTGAGCAAAAGCAGCACCTTGCCGCCGGCACGGAGGGTCGCTTCGGCTTGGGCGTCGAGTCGCTCGGCGATGACGATCCCCGGCGCTGCCGCGGGCTCCAGGTGCTCGGGAAAGACCCAAAGGTCCCAGTCGTTCGCAAACGGCGTGCCTTCCAGGCCCACCATGAGGCGATACTTCCGGCCCGCCGGAATCTCCTTGAGCGAGACCAGCACGGTCCCCAACCGCGTGCCGTTGCCAATGGGAATCGTGCAGGGCGAGAGCTTTCCGGATGCCACGCAGTCGCCCCGATCGCTGACCAGTCGCCAGGCCGTCACGGCCTTTTCCAGCGGGGCCGGGCCGAAATGGGCCACCTCGATCTCGGCGGCGAGCGTCTCGCGGGTCGTCCAACTCCGCTTGGTCATGCGCGCCAGCGGCACGGTGCTGTTGCAGAAGCGGCGATACTCCTCGGCCGTGACGTATCCCTTGCTCTCCCAGAACGGATCGAGCACGCCGACCAAAGCCGTCCCCTGGCCCGGAAAATCGTGCAAGTCCAGAAGATGGAATCCGCCAAACCCCGGCGTGCGCAAGGCGGATTCGATATCCTCCTTGTAACAAAGCGTCTGTAACTTGCCCGAGGCCATGAGGAACGCCCGGGCCTGGTCCCCCATGTGGTTGGCGGCCAGCGACTCGCGGAAGATCTCGAAGTTGCGCGGCTTCAGGTAGCCGGTGTACTTGGGGATTTCGTCGAAGTTAGGGTAA
>CAZFKF010000084.1:0-10591 GCA_964518805.1 uncultured Planctomycetaceae bacterium
CGGCGGCGGTGGACTGGCTCGCAGGCACGCTCGGCCTGGCGCTGGCTGGCGCTTGGGCGATGTTTGGCGACGTCAGGCCCATCAAAGCGATCGTGGCCGAAACCGCCTGCGAGAACTCCGATGTGCTGCCCGGTGTCGAACCGCCTACGAGCTCCGTTGCCATAGATCCGATTCGCGAGGATCGCGTTCCGCGTGGCTGTACTCGCCGGAGAGGGTCGGCGCGAACGCCGATTCGTACCAGGTCGTGCCGTTGCCGCTACCCCACGTCTGGCTCACGGCCCAAAACTTGAGCCAAACATCGCCTTTGCGATTGTCGCGCACCACGGCAACCAAGAGAGCGTCCGGCGGACCGGATGAAAGCTCCTCTGCTTTGCGACCGTCGCGCACCAAACGCTCGCCGGCAATATTGCCGCTGTGCGAAGACTCGGGTGCCGTCGCTCGTGCGCTTCTGATGCGCCTTTCCCAGGTGCTGACAGAAAAGGCAAAGCAAGTTCCTTCGAGGCGATGCGTACTGCCTCGGCACGAGCTTAGCCCTGGAGCGTGGTCGCGGCTAGGGGATGCGCTCGCTATCGGGTTAGTTTCAACGATCATACGGGTGGGGGGCGATGTGACGCCTTTTCCTCTTTTGCAGAACGTTCCAGGCCGATAAGGCTAGAAGAGTCGGATCAAAGCAACTGGCCGAATGCCTCTTGTGAGGGATACGGGTGGAGCGCTGCGGTCAGGTCAAGGAGGACGACGGGTGAGAATCCTGGGAAAACGCCACTGGATCTGCTGTATCTTGTGGGCGATATCGGCTGGCCAAGTCCAGGCACAGGTTATGCCGTTGCCCCCGGTTCCTCCGGCGCCCGCAACCAAGCAACCCGCGCAGCCGGAAGCGACCCCGCCCCCTGCTCCTTACTTGGCGCGTCCGGCGGATGGGGGGCTGCCGATCGACCCGGTGCCGAACTCGGGTTACTCAGGGGGCGATTCGCAATGGGACCAGTTGAACTATATCTATGATTCGCCGATTTCCGACGAGCCTTCGCGTTGCATTGGCGATTGCCGCGACAGCGACTTCACCCCTTTCGTGCTGACTTCGCAAGGCGTATGCATTCTGAACCGGGGCCGGGCTCGCGGAAGCGCCCTCAGCACCGACCTGCTGTCGGACGGCAAGAGACACGGCGTGTTCTCCGGCCGCTCGCTGGCCTTTCAGGTCGCACCGGGTTACGACGAGATCGTTGAAGGCTACCTCGGGCGGGATGCGAACAACTGCGACTGGTCGATTCAGGGCGGATTCCGAGGCTTCAACGATTGGGTGACCACGGGCTGGGTTGATGCCGGGTACACGATCACCGAGGCAACATCCGCCGGTACGATCACGCACGGCAGCCTCAACAGCTTCTTTGCCGGTCAGTTCATTGGCCTCGACTGGGTCGACCATCAGGCGGCGCGCTACAACACCGGCTTCGACACCGCCGAGATCAACGTCGTCCTCCGACCGCATCCGCGCTCCGACCGTTTGGTGTTGTACCCCAACGGCCGCTGGTATCGCCAACCCGAGACCGGCACGTATTGGTCTGTGCTCGCGGGCGTTCGTTACTTGAGAATCGACGAGGGCTTCACCTTCCAGGGCTCCGGCGCCTATACGCAAAATCAGGGAGGCGTGATCACGCAGGGGACTGTGTCCGGGCGTTATTTCGCCCACACGCGGAACCCAATGATCGGTCTGCAACTGGGCACCGAAGTCGGATTTCGCGAGCGAGGGTGGGAACTTGGGCTCCACTTCAAGGCCTCGCCGCTGATCAACTCAGCGCTCGCAGAATCGCGGGTCAATACGACCGATCCAATCTTTGGCGATCAGGCGGCCTCGTATCGGTTTGTCGCCACGAACGTTGCCGCTTACTTGGAGTTGGGATTTCTCGGTATCTACCGGCTGAACGAGGCGTGGGCGGTTCGCGGAGGCTATGACATTTCCTGGCTGAGCGGCGTGGCCCTCGCCCCGGTGCAGAGGCCGATGGCGAATGACCTGGATGCCACGTCCACGCTGTTCCTCCAAGGTTTGACGCTTGCCGTGGAGTACCGACGTTGACCGCCCGTTGTCGAGCATCGGCCCGAGGCATAGAATTCCAGCGTAACATGTGGAACGACAAGCAGAATGCGTTTGACGGCCAACGGACTTCGAGGACACCGAGGGAAGCGGTAAGAACATGATGGGACTCTCCGCGGAGACTCTGCTGGCGGCCCTGCTGCTCCTGGCAGCCGATCCCCACGTTTCGCGTGCGGAGTTGGCAGGGTACGCCGTCGCGGAATCGGAGCCGGCGCAGCCTTCACAGCCGGAGCCGAACGCTGCGACGCCGACCGAGCAGCCAGCCCGGCCCGTGGAACCGCGTTCGGGCACTTCGAGCGAACAGTCGATTATCAATCCATTTGCACCGTCCGATATCTCCGGCGGATCGCAGCTTCCCTCTACGCCGGGGAGTCCGGCGCGAGGCCTGGGCCGGGGACAGGCCATGAGTCGCATGGCGATGCCGGCCGATCCCTTTGCCACCGTTCCGCGCGTGAGCACCGCGGTGCGGCCCGCGGCGGTCTACGGAATTCACGTCGGCCCCGCTCCGGCCGTGGGCGGCGGAAAGGCCTTTGCCGGCTATCGTCCCGCGTCGCCGATCAGCCCCTACATGAGCCTGTACGCGCCCCGTACACGCGGCGTGGACAATTACAATGCCTACGTGCGTCCCCAATTGGAGCAGCAGGCTTTCAATCGACAGGTCGACAGCGCGGTCCGCGATCTCTCGGTGGAGTTAAGCCTTCCCGAGATGCCCCCGCGCACGTTCGAGCAGATTCCTCAACTGTACCCGGTCGGGCCGGGCGTCAATAGCGCGTCCTATATGAGTGACCTCCGTCGCTACTATCCCGAGTATCCTGGTTCGGGCAATGCCGGTTCGCCGGCGAGCCAGCCACAGACATCGACCGGAGCGGCCGGTCGCCCCTATCGATGACGCGGATTCAGCCAAAGCCCCTAGATCGTTCTTCGCGAATTCCCATGAATCTCCCAACGACGAAAGCTTTCGGCCTGCAAGCATCCAGGACCGCCGCGTTTGCAGTGGCGTTGTGCCTGGCGCTCGCTGGGTGCCGTTCGTTTCCCTCGTACGAATACGGCGACACTGGGGGCCCGCCTGTGCTCGAGCCGCCGCGGGAACTCGCCAAAGCGTCGCTTCCGGTCTACCGCGTCGAGCCGCCGGACGTGCTGCAAATCGAGGTCCTCAAGCTCGTTCCGTTGCCTCCCTATCGCATCGAAACGCTCGACGTGCTCCAGATCTCCGGGGCGGGCACCCTGCCGGAGCAGCCGATCGCGGGTTACTTCCTGGTGGATGCAGAAGGGCTTGTGGACTTGGGGCCGGGCTACGGGAGCGTGCGCGTGGTGGGTTTGAGCATTGCCGACGCCCGCAGCGCCATCGAGACGCATCTCCGCAACCTGTCGTTCAAATCGCCCCAAGTCTCCCTCCAGTTGGCGCGGACTTCCGGCGTTCAGGCCGTCTCCGGCAATTACCTGGTCGCCTCCGACGGCACGATCAACCTCCGGCAGTACGGGCTCGTGCACGTTTCGGGCATGACACTCGTGGAGGCCGAGGCGGCCATCGAGCGGCAGCTGTCGGGATTCTTCGAGACCCCCCGCGTCTCCCTTGACGTGGTCGCGTACAATAGCAAGGTTTATTACATCGTCACGGAGGGGGCAGGCATGGGCGACAACATCGTCCGCGTGCCCGTCACCGGAAACGAGACCGTCCTCGACGCCCTGAGCCAGGTCCGCGGCTTGTCGCAGTTGTCCAGCAAGAAGATCTGGATCGCTCGGCCCGCTCCGTACGATTTTCACTGCGAGCAGATCCTGCCGGTCGATTACGAAGCGATCACGCGCGGGGCTTCGGTGGCTACAAACTACCAGGTCTTGCCGGGTGATCGCGTCTTCATCGCCGAAGACGGCAACATGGCGTTGGCCAACTTCATCGGCAAGGTGATTAGTCCGTTCGAGCGAGTTGCCGGTTTCATGGGCCTGACCGCCTCGACGATCCGCAACTACACGGTTCCCTTCAACAGCGCCAGCTTCGGCGGCTATTAGTGATCCATGCACCAGGGACGAACGATGCGGCCAGGGGTGGCGATGAAACCATCGGCCTCCCTTTGGGTGGACCGGCTCATTGGTCGTGCAGATGCGATGCCACTTGACCTCACCGACCGAGTGGCCGTCTGATCGAAAGAGCGCGTTCAAGCCATCAGCAGGCGGATTGCTTCGTCCGCCAACGTCGCTGCGTCTTGGGCAGGCGACGAGCCTAGTACATCGTGCTCGGAGTTCGTATCGTCAGTTGCCGGAAGCGACAGGGCGACCAGGGCCGCCGCGTGCGCCTTGCCCGATGAGGCGTCGTTGTCGCCGAACGTAGCCGCGGCTGTCTTCGTAGCGATCTTCGCGCCGCTGGCCGCCGAGTAATCCTCGCCGCTTGACGTCTTGTTGGCCGTTGCGCAGAGGACGGTCACCGGAAGCCCGCTGGCTGCGGACAGGGGCACGGTGAAGACTGATGGACCGTCGCCTTCGTTGGCGGTCGCATTGCGGAGGGAGAGCTTGGGTAGGGGATCGTCGTTGACGATCGTCCCCATTCCCACGGCCCGCGCCAACGCGGCGTTGGTCGGATTGGAGAGGTTGACCAGGAACGTCTCCTTGGCCTCGTACGTCCTGTCGCCGATGACCAGCACAGTGATGCTCTTCTTGGTCTGCCCCGGCTTGAAGTTCAGCACGCCGGCAGCCGCGCGGAAGTCATCGTCGGCCAATGTCGCCGTACCGTCGGCCAGGGCGTACTGGACGGTGGTCGCAAGCCGGCTCGGGGCCGAGAGGGTGACCACGAATGTCGCCTTGGTCGTCCCCCGATTTCCCTCCTTCACGGAGACGTTGCGGATCGAAAGCCTCGGCACGGGGTCGTTGTCCAGGATCGTGCCCTTGGCGGTCCCGACGGCGATCGGGACCATCACAGAGCCCTTGCTCTTCCCCGGCGAGAGCTTCACCTGGAAGGTCCGCGTGCCTGCGTACATCCGGTCGTTCAGGATGGGGACCTTGATGGTCTGCGTGAGCGACTGGTTGGGACGGAACGTCAAAGTGCCCTTGACGGCCTTGTAGTCCTTGCCGGCGATCGCCGACCCGCGGACCGTGACGTACTGCACGGTGACCGGCTTGGCAACCCGGCCGGTCAGCCGCACCGTGAAGACCATCGTCTTCTGCTTGCCCTCCACGGCTTCCCGCGGCGTGTCGATCCAAAGGCTCGGCTGGAACTGGACGTCAAACGACTGCGTAGCGGGCTGATTCAAGTTGCCCACGTTATCGGCAAAGGAGCCCGCGAGGAAGTTGACGCTCACCGGCCCCTCGGCAAACGTGCCCGTGAAGGGAAAGCGGTACGTGTTGCCGCCGATCAGGGTCGGCGTCCACTGGATGGTCACGTTGCCCGCGCCCGAACCGCTCAGAGTAAACTTGGGCTGGGAATTGAGGATCGTGGTCGTGTCCAGGCCCAGCCTGGCGACGTCGGTGAAGGTGACGTCGAGGCAGGCGCGGGCGTTGAGTTGCCAGTCGAGGACGGTGCTTCCGGTGGTCGGATTGGCCAGATCCGCGGTGGGCGGGTCGGTCGGATAGGCGACCTGCGTCGTGTATGTGTACGCTTCGCCCGGTTGGCCTGCGGTCGAGCCTCCTTCGCTGCCGGGATGACCTACATAGAGCCTCACGAGGCCATCAGCACCGCCGACAAGCAGATCGGGCACGCCGTCGTCGTTGTAGTCGCCCACAAAGGGCCGCGAACGCGCCGAGGGCCCGACGGCGATCGCCGCGCCGGCAGCCTCGATCGATTGGGGCTGACCGAAGGCCGGCGCCGCGTTGCTGCCGATATTGCGGTAGAGATACACGGTTCCGTTGGTATCCCCCGCCACGAGGTCCTTGCTTCCATCGCCGTCGAGGTCAACAACGGTGACGCTCGATCGCCCCGAGGGGACCACAAGGTCGCTGCCGGAGGCTTGGACGAACGTCGCAAGCGCCAGGTCGGGCTCACCCGAATCGGCGCGATTGAAGTAAACGCGGACCTTCCCGTCCAGAGCCCCCACGACAAGGTCCTTTCGCCCGTCCTCGTTCCAGTCGACCACATCGAACGTGGCCCGGGCACCAACGCGGATGTCGGTCTTCGCGCCCGCGTCACCGGCTTGGACGTATGTGGGCGCGGCGAACACCGGACCGGAGGCCGTGCCCGTGTTGAGGAACCGTGCGAGATGTCCGTCGGCGGTTCCGACGAGCAGGTCCGGCCGGCCGTCGTTGTTCCAGTCCACCAGGCGAGGGAAGGCCCCCAGGCACCCCTCGGCGGCTACGCTCAGGTCGCTGTTGTCGCCGGACATTTTGGCGTAGAAGAAATCGGTGAAGACGGGAGCCGTCGGCGTGCCGTGGTTCAGGTAGACGCGGACTTTGCCCACGGCCTCTTTGCTCACGGCATCGATCGTCTTCTCGCCGACGATCAGGTCGGGCAGTCCGTCGGCATTCCAATCCGCCAGCGAAGGCACCGAATAGGCGTCGACCTGGATGTTGGCCCCGGCGGCCTGGAGGACCTGGGCGGCATCCAAGACGGGTAGAGGGAAGCGAATGCCGTCGCTGCCGCCGCGCAGGGGACTGCCCAGGGTATCCAGCAGCTTGCTGCCGTCCAAGGTCAGCTCGTAGTTGCCCTCGGGCAGGCCGGGTAGCGAAAGTCCCAGGGTGCGCGTGGTGGAATCGTAGGTGAAGTCGCTCGTAGCGAGGGCGACAGGCCCTTGCGAGTGTCCCTCGAACGATACCGCCGAGAGGATCGTCCCATCGGCAATCATCGACGCGATGGCCATCGGCTGGCTGAAGACGACGTCGACGTGAAACCGCGGAGGCTTGCCGGGTTGGAGACCGGCAGTGATGCTGGCCACTTGCGGATCGCTGAGGAACTGGATCGTGGTTCGGGCATCCGGCGAAGCGGACATCGCCTCGAGATTTCCCGCGCCGTCCATAGCCGCGACGTAGAATGCGTAGGCATGATTGGCCATGCCGGCAAACACCGCGTGGGTCTCGCTGGTACTGAGCCACGTTTCCAGCGGGCCGCCGTTGTCCGAGACCAGCACTTGGTAACCCACGATGCCGGAACCGGCGCCGTCCGAGCCGGACCAAGCCAGCGGAACGCTGAGGGCCCGGGTGATTGCCGGCAAGGCAGGCATCGTGCTCTCGGGCGCATCGGCGTCGATGGTGTTGACGACCTGGTTGGTGAGGATCGCGGCGTTGACGTCGAAGACGATGCTCGCCTGACCGTGGATTACGGTGCCCGCGGCCAGGCCTGCCTTCGGCTGGACCGTGTAGGTGAGATAGCCCTCGCCACCGTGCGTGGCGTCGTTGGGCGGCAGGAAACCCGCCAGCGGATCGGTGACCAGTTCGCCCGTCGCCGGATCGATCGACGTCATGGTCCAGGTGACGATGCCGGTCTTCGGATCGAGCGACACGCTAACGCGGACGGGGTTCGGATCCGTGGCGACGCTTACCTGCGTCGAGTAGCCCTGCAAGCCGGCGGGCACGGCGATCGTCGCGTTATTGAACCCGATCTCTTGGAGTTGGAACGTGGACCAATCGAGATTGGCATCCAGCGGTTCGGTGACGATCACCTCCTGGGCGGCCGCGGTGGCCGAAGGCTGGTTCTCGAAATGAATGGTGAACAACAGCGGCGTGGCGCCGTCGGTGAACCCCTGCGGACCGTAGCCGCTGCCCACCATGTCGTTCGGATCGTGGGAACCGCTGGGATCGGGCGTCTGCGGCGGCGGCTGCGGCGTTGGCGGCGGAGGCGGCGGGGGCGGAGGCGGACATGGCTTGGCGGGAGGGGGCGGCGGGGTCGGGATGACGTCCGTCACCGGGTCCATGTGGACGAGCACGCGAAACGTCACGTCGTACGCCCAATCGTACAGTTCAAGCGTCTGCAAAGGCACCGTGGCCGGCTGCTTCCACCAGCCTCCAAGATCGCCGGGAACGAAGTCGATGTTGTCCAGGACTTCGAGGTTGAGTCTGTAGGTGATCTCGATCTGCGAAGACGTTCGTGTCACGGTGACCGTTCCGGTGACGTCGCGCTGGTCGGGATAGAGATCGCCGCCTCCGGCTCCACCGGCGATGTTCCCGGGAATGTCGTTGTTAACGCTGAAGTTCCACGGATCCTGCCCGAACCAAAGCATCGAATCCGGCGGAGTGTACAGAAGATGCTCGGGGTTCGTGGAAAGCAGTTCGCGAATGTCGTAGGTCACCGAGCCGCCGACTTGCTGCAGGGTGTTCTGGTCGCAAATGTCCTGGGGAGTGGCCATATCGTGATACAGGCGTTTGATCACCGCGGCCTTTGCATACTGGCGGATCGAAGCCATGTTCTGCTGGGTCGTCGCCGATTTGCGGAACCCGGTGCCCTGGAGGCCGAACTGGCCTTCGACGATGGCCGATCCGTCGGTGAAGAAACGGACGGGCGTGGGATTCGACTGGCTCGAATAGAGGTATTCCATCCACAGAAGTTCCGTGGCCGCACCGAACGTGCCCAGTTCAATGGGCATGAGCGTCACCTGCAGGTACGTCTTCATGCTGCTCAGCATGGCGATGACGCCGGGCTGATCCCAGTCCGCGGGCCTCTTGGGGTGCCCGGGAGGAGTCCAGCCGCCCGGCGCCCACGGGCCACTCGTCGACGCCGTCGGCGCGGTGACTTCCGAAGAGGCTGAGACTGCGCGTTTCTCAGCCGTCAGCGCGGTCACGGCAGTGAAGGCCATAAGACCGAGATCCAGGTCCTGGCCCGCCGTCACGCTCACGCCGTCGAGGCGCTCGATATCGCCGGTACCGACCAGGAGAAGAGAAATGTCGTAGGTGCCGGCCGAGAGATCCTCCAATCGGAAGACGCCGTCGGCGTCGGTTGCGGCGAAGAACGAACCAAACCCCGGCGATTGCTGCAACTGGGCCATGACGACCACCGCGCCGGCGGGTTGGCCGTTGACAGTCACCGTGGCCGCGATGGACGCCGGCTCGCCGAGTTGGAGATCCACGTCCGGACTCCCCTTGGCCACGTCCACGTCGGCGATCCACGTCCGCGCGTGGCCGGTTGCGATCGCAACCAGGGTGTAGGTCCCCGGAGCGGCCGCTTCCAGCGAGTAGCGTCCAGAGGAATCGGTCGTAGCCGCATAAACCACGGTGTCGCCCGACATCAGGCACACCTGGGCGCCGGGCACCCCGCGGTCCGTCGCCGCGTCGGTGACGTTTCCGTGGAGACTCGCTCCGACGGTGACCGTAGCGGTGACTCCCGCCAGGTTCTGGCCGCTCGTGACTTCCAGCGTCGAGGGGACCGTCCCTGCGATGACCAGCCCGGGCACGCTGAGCGTGTAGGTTCCCGGCGTCACCTGCGGGAAGCCAAAGGAACCGTCCGAACCGCAGACCGCGGTGAACGACTCGTGGGTCGTCGTGTTCAGGGCAATCACATGGACTCCCGCGACCGGCACCTCCCGGCTGACCAGCAGGCCGACGATCGAGGTCCGCGTCGCCTTCAGCATGGCGCCGACGACATCCTGGTCGGCGCTGAGCGAATACTCGGAAGGGGAATCCAAATCGAGTCCGACGGCGCTGAATTGGTAGTCGCCCGGGAGAAGTCGCTCGAGGGTGAAACGGCCGTAGGCGTCGGTCGTCGCCGTCTGGATTAGACCACCGGGGGCAGCGGCGTTCAGCCGCACATTGCTTAACGGTACGCCGCTGAGCCCGTCAATGACGTTGCCGGAAATCTGCGAGATCCCAAGCCCTTCGGCCCGCTCGATCTCCAACTGCAAGGCGTCTTGCATAGCCGGGGTCCGATCGCCGCGGCGCCAGAGCCGCGTCATGTCGGAGGCCAGCGTAGCGACGTACTCGCCCCACGTATCGCCCAAACTGGCCTTCAGCGCGGGCCAAGCGGTGGCCCAGAGGCTGTCCGAGACCGAGCCTGGGCGGAGTTGGTACTCTAAGGACGCCCAATCGACAGGGGTCGCGAAATCGCCGGTGATGGAACTCAGGGAATAGGTGACCGCTTCTTCCGTGGGATCCTTGGCGAAGAACGGAATCTGCCACTGCTGGCCTGGGCGCAGGACCCCGGCGGGCCCTTCGTAACTCACGCCCATCAAGCCCAGATCGCCTGAGGTGAAGACGTCGCGTTCGTTCAACCGCATCAAGCCGGCGCCGCCGCTGGTCACCAAAAGCATCGGGGCTGGCATGTCCGTATTGCCGTTGTTGCGGTAGGTGACATAACAGGCGAACGGGCGGCCGACTCGGACGGCTGGCGGCGCGACAAGGTGTGCCTCCAGACGCATCGGAGTGGCAGCCTCCACGGTTACCGCGGCCGGCAACGTGGCGATTGCCGTGCCCTCCCTGAGGACGTTGACGTTGTATGGACCCGGGGCAGCCCCTGCGAGGTGGAAAGACGGATAGACGGTCGGCGAAGCCGATACGAATACTTAGCCGGCCGCATAGGATGTGGCACCATGACCGACGAGTTGGCCCGTACCGCCGGCAATGCGCTGGACTACCGACGCATGTCAGGATGCGGTGGCG
>CAZFKF010000085.1:0-10590 GCA_964518805.1 uncultured Planctomycetaceae bacterium
CGGCCGTTCCAGGAGGAGTGGATATGGCCCAGGCCGTCCCTTCGTCGTGAGTCGACCAGGGAATTCGCTCCTGCTGCGACCCCGGAACGCCACCGCAGGCCATCCCGGCAGCAGGACGGGGACTGCATGGCCGGCTACGGACCCGCCAGCGGTCGAACCACGATATTCTCGAACTTCACGGCTCCGCCGCGCGTGAAGAAGAAGACGCGGTCGCCATCTGGCTCGGGATCGCGGCGGGTGATCATCGTGCGCCGGCTGTCGATGCACGTGTCGACGATGTCGCTTTTGACGACGATATCGAGCGTGAACACTCGATCGAGGTTCTCGACGTTCTCGATCGCGAAGTCGCGGCCTTCGGCGATCCGGCCGGTCGAATCCTTGGCCGGGCCGCCGTGGTCCGGGACTCCATACTGCACGCGCTGCCGCCCGGGCTCGAATCGCAACTCGCAGCCCCCTTCGTAGTTGCCCTTGGCGCGCAGGCACAAACCGAATGCCTTTGCCCCGGCCTGAGGCACGACCCGAAGCGTGATTCGGACGTTCCGCGGCACGCCGACGAGCGACGTATACCGAAAGGGTTGGGAGTCCCCGGCCAGGTCGATCGAACGCGGCAGGTGAAGCGGTTCGCCGCATGCCGGGATCAATTCTGGCGGGAACTTGATGCCCAACGAGCCATCGGGATACTGGATCAGTTCGCGCAGCGCCAGGTTGCCGGCCCAGCCGCGATCGAACAGGAAGCCCGTCAGAATCCGTCGATTGCCCGTGAACTCCGCCACTTTGGGCACAAAGAGGCCGTCGTAGATGGTGGGCTTCATTTCCTCCCACGGGCCAAGGGCGCTGCGCGACTTCCACACGGCGTTGGTGCCGAGAATGAAATAGAACCAGCCGTTCCATGGAAACAGGTGCGGGCATTCGCCGGTTGTGCCCGGCTTGCGTTCGACGAAGTCGCCCGGCATTTCCTCCCAGTGGCGCAAGTCCTTGGACACGAGCCGGTTGCCGCCTCCGCGGATCAGGTGAAACAAGCCCGTGGCCGGGTCGCGAAACACCGTGCAATCGCCCCCGGACACCAGCGGCTTCAGATCTTTGTGGAATTGGATGCCGTCGGTGCTCGTGGCGGCGAAGATCCAACTTCCTTGCTGCGGCTTGTCGCGATATTCGCAGCGGCTGCCGCAGTCGGTGTAGAACATGTGGTACACACCGTCGTGCCAGATGCAATCGCACGTGCCCATCGAGCATTCCCACTGCTCGACGATCGGCACGGCCAGCGGATGATGCTCCCAATGGATCAAGTCCTTCGACGACGCGTGGGCGTATTGGTGGGCCCCTTGGCCCCACTTGCTTCCGTGATGGCGGCGATCGAAAAGATAGTAGAGATGAAACGTGCCCTCGTGGAAGAACGGCATGCAGTCGCCGGCGAAGGCGTTGTAGCCGCGGGGCTTCCAGTACTGCATCGACGTTTGCGGCGGACCGAAGAACTGGCGATCGCGTCGGGCCACCTCTTCGGCACCGCCGGAGATTGAGAGAATCTCCTCATCCTTCAAGGCCCGGCTCCAGACCGCCGCATGGTCCACCTGCCCGCGAAAACCGGATCGTAACTTGCCGTTCTCGTATCCCGCCCCGACCAGGAACGGGGCGTGGAACCCGAAAAGTGCTCCGTGGGGCCATTCCTCGTCGACCAGGACGCCGTCGACGAACAGTTCCAGGTTGGGGCCGCGAAACCGCACGACCACGTCGTGCCAGGCCGCGGGATCGATGAGGGTTGCAGGCACGCGAAGCCGCAGCACGCCGTTGACAAAATCGCTGTTGCCACCGCCCGATCCGGTCGTCAGCAGACAAGCCCGCCGACCCCTGCCCGGTGAACTCTGCTCGAAGATCACTTGGGAACCGGCGGCATGATCGCGCTTCCAGACGGCGATGAACGTGAGTCGCTTCGCGCCCGATTTCAGCACGGCCGGTCCGTCGAGGTACTGCCGGCCGCGAAACCGCACGACGGGCTTGCCAGCCAGTGCGCCGGCGACCAATTCAGGCTGCTTGGCCGCGTCGCTTTGCGCAACTGTGTGACCGCAGCCAGACGTGTCTTTCCAGGCGGCCAGCGGCCCGGGCTTGGCCGGGTCGCCGGGGACGCCACTGGCAGCGGCGGCGTCGAGGTGCAGGACCATGCCGGCGGCGGGTAGTGATTCGCCACCAGCCGCATCCGATGTGCCCAAGCCCCATTTCTTTCGCAGGACATCTTCGATGCCCAGGCGTTCCTGCGCCGACACGACTCGATCGTAGGCGACAACCTCCGCAATGTCACCCTCCAGGAACTCCTGGTCGGTGTGCTTTGCGCCCACGCGGGTCAGGCGGTCGCCGATCTTGTGTTGATTCGGATCGATGGAGCCGCTGGCCTTCTGGCCGTTGTGAAACAAGGTCACCAGCCCGGCCTCGTCGAGCGTGAGGACCGAAACGGCAAACTCGCCGGGGCGATAGGGCGACAAGTGATGCTGGTCGTTGCTTTCGCCGTTGAATCCGTACAGGGCTCCGGAGCCGCCGGCGGTCAGGGCGCGGCGTTCGATCGGTTCGCTGCGCCAAACATAGTGCAGCCAGCGATCGCGTCCATCGAGAAGGTTGCCGTACTCGTCGCGTGGATCGTCCTTCGCCAGGAGCGGGGCCGCCCAAGCGCCGGAAGGATCGCGAAGCCGGAGGCACAGCGTCATTTTCTTCCCGGCGACCGAGGCCGCGCGGCCGGCCGGGAAATTGACTCGCAGGAATCCGCCGTTGAACCGGGCGACGCGCCCGTCGCCCCCGCGCTTCAGCGACGCCTCGCGTTCGGCCCCGGCCAGCGCGGCGCCGAGTTGAACGTCGCCCTCGACGTCCATCGGACCAACGTTGCCGTGCGCGCCGCTCGCACCGCTCATATCCCAGACGGCCGCCGCATCATCCCAGGGAGCCTTCGCCCGAGTCGTGCCGCAACAGCCGAAGACCACAACCGCCGCCGCGATGGAGGATCGAATGAGAGGGTTTGTGTACATCTGCGTCTATCCTTGAATCCCGTGGCCTTCGTTGACAGCGTACCTGGACGCCGCCCAAAATGGGACCAGGCTCAACCGAACATACGCCGGATCGTTCATCCTTTCAAGAGGAGCACTCTTGTGTCCCACCAACAACTTCGTCACGTACCGCGACTCAATCGTCGGCGGCTGCTTCGCAATGCCGGGCTGGCCGGAATCGCCGTCTGGACTTCCGCCAAGAGTTGGGGCGCCGAGCCGACGAAGTCTCCGAACGAGAAGCTGAACATCGCCGGAATCGGCGTCGGCGGGCAAGGAGGCTGGGATGTGGGCCAGTGCGCCAGCCAGAATATCGTGGCCCTGTGTGACGTCGACGACCGTCGCGCCGCCGGCTCCTATCAGGGATTCCGCAACGCGAAGCGATTCCGCGATTTTCGCAAAATGCTCGACGCCATGGATCGGCAGATCGACGCAGTCGTGGTCGGCACGCCCGATCACACGCACGCTCCGGCGGCAGTCCGGGCCATGACCATGGGCAAACACTGCTACTGCGAGAAACCCTTGGCACACTGCGTCTACGAAGTGCGGACCATGATCGACCTGGCCAAGAAGAACAAGCTGGCCACGCAAATGGGGACGCAGATTCACGCGGGCGACAACTATCGGCGCGTGGTCGAGTTGGTTCAATCGGGGGCAATCGGCGCGGTGGGCGAAGTCCACGTCTGGCACCCGGTGGCGTACGGCCGCGACGCGGTGGCGAACGGCAGCATCGACCGTCCCAAGGAGACGCCGCCCGTCCCGCCCGAACTCGATTGGGACCTCTGGCTCGGCCCCGCCCCGAAACGGCCATATCACCCTGCTTATGTCCCCGGACGGTGGCGAAGCTGGTGGGACTTCGGTACCGGCGGGCTGGGCGACTTCGGCTGCCACTACATGGACCTGCCGTTCTGGGCCCTCAAGTTGCGTCACCCAACCACGGTCATGACCGAAGGCCCGGCGATCCACCCCGAACGCACCTCGCCGGGGCTGGTCGTCCATTACGAGTTCCCCGCACGGGGCGATCTGCCGCCCGTGAAAATGACGTGGTACGACGGCGGCAAGCGTCCTAGCTTCCTCGCCGAGCGTAAGATCCCCGACTGGGGCGCCCAGGTGCTTTTCATCGGGCAGAAAGGGATGCTGATTGCGGACTACAGCCGCCATGAACTTCTGCCAGAGTCGCAGTACGCCGCCTTCCGCCGCCCCGATCCGTTCATCCCGAGATCGATCGGCCATCACGCTGAGTGGATCCGCGCGTGCAAGACCGGCGAGTCCACGACCTGCAACTTCGACTACTCCGGCACGTTGGCCGAAGCCGTGCTCCTGGGCACGGTTTCGTACCGGGTGGGCCAGAAACTCCAATGGGATCCCGTGAACCTCAAAGCCGTCGGTTGCTCCGAGGCCGACCGCTTCATCCGCAAGGCCTATCGCGAGGGCTGGCAGCTCGGCTAGGCACCGAGGAAAAGGCAGACTCCGTGTGCCATGCCCAGATCGAGCGGCAACGGAGTGTGCCTGCCACGGAGTCGCGTCAGCCGCCGGCATCGAGTCGGACAGGAACCTGATACTCGCGCCCGCTGCGTGCGATGGTCACGGTGACCTGGTCGCCCGGCTGCTTATTCTCGAGGGCGTCGAGCACGTCGCCGGCAACCTTGATCGGCTGGCCGTCGATGGCGACGATTCGATCGGCCGTCGACCGATCGACCGAGGAATAGACGAACGGCCCTTGCCGTTGCTTGACCACCTTGGGTCCCTGAAGCCGCGCTCGCTCGGCGGGGCCGCCGGGCGTGAGACGCGCGACAAACACCCCGCGGTCGTTCTGAAATACCTGGTCGATGCCGATGTCGCCGCGCACCACACGCCCATTGCGGATCAACTGCGGCACGACCCGGGCGATCGTGTTGACCGGCAGTGCGAATCCCACGCCGGTGCTCTCGCCGGTCTTGCTGGCGATGGCCGTGTTCATGCCGATCATCCGACCGTGGGAATCCAACAGCGGTCCGCCCGAACTGCCCGGGTTGATGGACGCGTCGATCTGAATGATTTGCCGGATGGTCCCCACGCGCCGCCGGCTGGGAATCCAGCGATCCAGACTGGAAACGATTCCCGTGCTGAGCGTCCGGTCCAGACCGAACGGATTCCCCAGGGCGTAAACGCGTTGCCCCACGCGGAGCCGCGTGGAATCGCCGAAAGTCACGGGAAAGAGTTCCTCGGGCGGGGCGTCGATCTTGATCACCGCGACGTCGGTCACGGGATCCTGTCCGACCAGGCGGGCGTCGTAGGTCTTGTCGTTGAAAAGCATGACCTGGATTTCCCTCGCCCCTTCGACCACGTGGAAGTTGGTGACGATGTGACCGGAGCGGTCGATGACTGCTCCGCTCCCCTCGCCGGCCGACGGAATCTCCATGAAGAGGAACCGTTCGCCACGATACCCCGCCGTGGTCACGTGGACCACGCTGCGGTTGGCGCTCTCGTACACGCCGACGTTGATCCGCTCCTCGGGAGTGAGTTCGTCGAGTTCCTGGGCTGAGGGCACGGCGGAGCGCGCACCGGCGTTCATGTCGACCGGTCCCTCCGCGCTCGCGTCCGGCGATGGCTGGAAAGCCGCTCCATCGTTCGGACGAGCCCCTAGAGCGGGGGCTTGAGCTAGAATTTGAGGTATGGGGTCGTTTGGACTGGTGACTGCAACAGCCACCAGACCGCCCACAAGTCCGGAAAGCACGCAGAGGAAGAGGGTTCGTCGCATCGTGGTCCGCCACCCGTTCTAGGCCGCGATTATTAACGCATACCGGGGCGGAATGATATTCGATTTTCCTCCTGCCGACGAGGTCAATCCGCGCTGACGCGACGAGATCATAGAGAGAACGCAACCTGTTATAGTCAAGCAAGTTATGATAGACATCCGAAGCTCGTACGGGCGGGGATCGATGCGGTGCGACCGGGTTGGAAAGCAGTCTTTCGCACTGCGGGATCGAACACTCGGGTTCTGGCGATGGTTGAAGCACGTACGACGAACCACCTGCCGACCCAGAACCAGCCATTGCCCGCACTCGCGTTGCGTGAACCGCGGTACAGATCGCGGCGGGTGATCTAGCACCCTCCCAGATGACAAGATGCCGCCTCTGGCCGGAGTTACCAAGGCGGCAGGGATGGTCAATTTCGTATACTTATTATGAGTGATCCACTATACCTAGAGGAATTGTATTGCGCGCCGATCACGGCTTCCTTGGGCGAGGCAATCGCCCCGTACCATTTGGGTAGGCGGGCAGCCGATGCAACCATGACGGACTAATCGGAACGGGTTGGGATGGCAAGACGGGATGCCCATGGCAAACACGGGTTTTTTCTTGGCAAAGGCTGTAGAGGCTAAGTAGAATGAGGGTGCCGAAACTTCGTTTAGAGGCAATCCTGGTGGTATGTGTCCGGGTGGCCGCTCGCGGAACAGGGCTGCTTGCACATCTGGATTTTCTTGTGCGGGAGACTCCATTCATGTCCAAACACCGTCTCTTCTCTTGGGCACTCTTGCCGTTTGTCGCGCTAGCGGCACTTGGGGCGACCGCCCTATTGGCCGCAGAGCCGGGCCCCGAGGCAGCCCGACTCCTCGTGTACAAGGCCGACAACACCAGCTACTTCGCGTTGGGCCTGGGGCCCGTGGCAGGTGCGCCGGCTTCCGGCCCACATGACGTGGTGGTGCTCGTCAACACTTCCGCACCTCAGACCGGCGAATACCGTTCGCTGGGGCTGGCCGCGGTGAAGGGTTTGCTTGCGGGGCTAGGCCCCCAAGACCGCGTGCAAATCATGGCCGTCGACCTGAACGCGATTGCCATGACCTCGGGCTTCGTCGCTCCGAAGGGCCCTGAAATCGAGCAGGCTCTGGCCAAACTGGACAAGCGCGAGCCGCTCGGCTCGACCGATATCGAGAAGGGATTGCAGGCGGCTGCCGCGGCCTTCGCCGGAGCCAATGCCCGTGCCGTGGTCTATATCGGCGACGGGACGAGCAAGGCGAACCTTCTGACCCCGGAACGGCTCGACAAGTTGATCAAGGGGTTGGCCGACCAGCGGATCGCGGTGACGACGTACGCGGTTGGTCCGATGCTGGATCTACAACTGCTCGGCGCGCTGGCCGCCCACACCGGTGGACGGCTTTTCCAAGCGGATTCGGCGACGGCCGACAAAATTGGCGCCATGCTTGCCGCAGCGGCCGACGGTTTCGTGCTCTGGCCCAAGCAGGCCACCTGGCCGCCCGACTTCACCGTGGTTCCGGCGCGTATGCCTCCGCTTCGCGCCGACCGCGACTCGGTCGTCATCGGCACGTTCAAGGGAACGGGCCCGTTCAACGTGCAAATCACGGCCCAGGCTGCCGACGGAAGCAGCAAGACGCTCGCCTGGAAAGTCACGCCAAGCGACCCGACCGAGGACTACAGCTATCTGCCGCAGTTGATCAAGATGGCTGGCCCGACGGGTGGGAGCAATCTGCCGTTGATTAGCACGGCGATGCTCAAAGAGGCTGCCAACGAAATCGGCGGCGCGGCCAAGAACCTCAGCCAGTTGGCCGGCGTGGCCCTGCAGACGGGCGATTTGGCGGGCGCCGAGCGATTTGCCCGCGAGGCTTTGGCCAAGAACGTGCAGGACGACCTGGCGCAGAGCGTGCTCGACGCAGTGACCAAGCGAAAAGCGGCTGCTCCCGCGGCGTCGGGCGCGCAGCCTCCCGTGCCGACCGCCGACCTGAATCTGGCCGGCCCCAAGGACGCGGCGCCGCCGCCGGAAGGCTCGCTCGTCGAGTCGGTCCAGCGCCAGCAGCGAATCACCGCGCAGATCATTTCGGCCGAGGTCCAAGACGCGCTCAGCCGGGCCCGCAAGAACATGGCCGTCAATCCCGACGACGTCATTCGCGAACTCAAGTTGAAGCTGGACAATGTGCGCCGCGTTCCCGAACTCGATCCGGACGTGCGCAATCAGTTGGTAACGCAGATCCAGACGGCGTTGCGCGAGGCCGATCGGCGACGCGTCGAGTACGAGCAGCACCGGCAGCAGCAGCAAGAGTTGCTGGCCGCCGCACGCGACCGAGCACTGATTACCGACAATTTGCTTCGTCGCGAGGAGCGCCTCCGTCAGTTGATGGAGCGGTTCAACTCGTTGATGGACGAAGGCCGCTATGCGATGGCCGAAGATCAGGTGGCCGTCGAGGCCCTGAAGATCGCCCCCGAGAACACGACGATGATCGCGGCCAGCGCCAACGCCCAGCGCCGCGGGGCCTACGAGAATTTCATGACCATGCGCATGGAACGGCAGAAGAAGACCGTCGACGCCCTGTTCCAAGTCGAGAAGGCGCACATTCCCTTCCCAGATGAGCCGCCGATCGTTTATCCGGACGCCGAGGTCTGGCGCCAGATGAGCGAACGCCGCATCCGCGAGTATCGCTCGATGGACCTCAAGGGCCGCAACGATCGAGAGCGAAAGATCGCCGAAGCCTTGCGTTCCACGACGCAGCTCGAATTCACCGATGAGTCGTTCGGCAACATCATCGACTACTTGAAGGACTACCACAAGATCGAGATCCAGTTCGACAACAAGGCCCTGGAGGAAGTGGGCTTCGCCACCGACAAGCAAGTCACCATCAACCTCAAGGGCGTTTCCCTGCGATCGGCGCTCCGCCTGCTGCTTAAGGGCGAAGGCCTGACCTACATGATTCAGGACGAAGTGCTCCTGATCACCACCCCGGACGAAGCGGCCAACAAGCTCATCACGCGGGTCTATCCCGTCGGCGACTTGGTCATCCCGCCTGGCGCCATGGGCATGGGCGGCGGCATGATGGGAGGCATGGGCGGCGGCATGATGGGCGGCATGGGCGGCGGCATGATGGGCGGCATGGGAGGCATGGGCGGCGGCATGGGAGGCGGCATGATGGGAGGCATGGGCGGCATGGGCGGCGGTATGGGAGGCCGCATGGGCGGCATGGGGGGCGGCTTCTTCAACCTCCCCGGCCTCAACGGCAATGTATTCCCCGGCAACGGCAAGCTGCCCATCAACAATGGCTTCCAGGCCTTCTCCGTCAAGGACGATCTGAACCTCTCGCCCGAAGGTGGCCCGCGCCCCCAGCCCGAAGCGTCCCAGAAGGCGCCGGTTAAGGCCCTTGCTGCTGTACGCATCGACTTCAAAGTCCCCGAGGGGACCGATCCGGAGAGCGCTTGGGACAAGCATTTCTCCACGCACGAGGAGAGCCCCGCCGCGGTTCGCCAAACCGTCCGATGCCTGTGGCAGGAGAAGAAGCACCAGGAGATCGTCGGTCTGGTAAAAGCCGCGTTGCGGCATCGCATGGCCCAGCCCTGGATGTACGAGGCGCTCTCGCTGGCCATGCAAGCCTCAGGCAGTTCGAAGGAGGACATCGAGCGGGCCGTCATGTCGGCGGTCGAGTTCGCCCAGACGCCCTTGGACCTGATGCTCATCGCGGGTTATCTTGAGCAACTCGGTCTCGAGAAGCGTGCCCTGGGAGTGCTGCGGCAAGTCACTCGGATCGAACCCCTGATGCCCGAACCGTACGTTCAAGGCATTCGCCTGGCCGAGAAGCTGAAGGACCTCGAAGAGATCGAGTGGGCCACGGTGGGAATCCTCAGCCAGGCGTGGCCCAAGGAGCAGAACGCCGTTTGGCAGAAGGGAGTCCGCGTGGCGACGGCGACCCTGGAGAAGCTTGAAGCGGAAAAGCGAACCGAGGAGGCCAAGAAGTATCGCGCGGCGCTCGATCAGGCCGTGGTGCGCGATTGCGTACTGGTGGCCACGTGGACCGGCGACGGCGACGTGGACATCCTGGTCGAAGAACCGTCGGGCACGGTCTGCTCGCTACGCAACATGCGCACGACCAGCGGTGGCGTGATGCTCGGCGATTGCCGCGGTCAGGCGGGCCAGGATCATTCCGGCGCCAAGTCCGCGGTGTACGTGTGTCCGAAGGGGTTTTCGGGCATATATAAGGGCCTGGTTCGCCGCGTGTGGGGCGACGTCACGGCAAATCGAGTGAAGGTTGACGTCTACACCCACTTCCAGAGCGGCGCTGAAATCCACGTCGCCAAGACGATCGTCCTGGAGAAAGACCAGGCGGCGTTGCAGTTCGAGCTGGCCGACGGACGCAGAACCGAATCGCTCAAAGAGCAGCAGCTCGCCAACTCGGCGGCCATGCACGTGGCCGTGCAGCAGCAGGCTGCGGCCCGACAATTGGCCGCCAGCGTCGATCCCGAGACGCTCAAGAACTTGGCCAATTCCCGCAACAACTACAAGCCGGGCGGCGGCACCCGTGTGGACCCCACCGATCCCGAATCGCCGGTCATGAACCCGCCTCCGGCGGGTTATCAGCCGGTAATCACCGTGCTCCCCGAGGGGGCGTTCATGTCCGTGACCGCGGTGATTTCGGCCGACCGCCGCTATGTTCGTATCTCGCCGATGCCGACCTTCTCGGTGATCGGACAGGTGACGACCTTCAACACGACCTCCGGAGACACGCAGAATCTGGGGCAGGGCGGCACCGGCGGACAGGGCTTCGGCGGACTCAGCGGCGGGAGCGGATTCGGCGGCGGAACTGGAT
>CAZFKF010000086.1:0-10438 GCA_964518805.1 uncultured Planctomycetaceae bacterium
CGGGGAGGCCACCGTGATGACGCAACTTCCGGCCCCGCATCGCGACGTTCAGAAGACCCACTTGTTTGTCTTCGAGGAACCGTCGGCCCAGTCCAAAGGGGCTTACTTGGGCGAGTTCCTGGTGAACGCGGTTGCCAACTCGCAGTGGCAATTGCAGCCGGTTCGCGCCATGACCGACGCGGAACGCGAACGCCTGCGGCAGAGTGTTGCGAAGAAGACCACTTGGTCGATGTACGAAGTAATGCCCGGCGAACCGACGGACGAACCGACGGAGGCCGTGGCGGCCAATGCGGAAGGGCCTCAGCCTGATGCGGCCGCGCCCGAGGCCCCCAAGGCTGAAGCGGTCCAGCCCGCCAAGGTGGGAAGCCCCGAGTGGCAGAAGAGACTGATCGACTTCCAGGTGTTGCTCACGAGCCTGTATCGTCAGCGTGGGCAGTTGGACGACATGATCGCCGTATGCACCTCCGACACCCAATCGGTCGAGAGCGCCGATGCCGCGGCGCGCCAAGGAGTGCAGTTTCTACAGAAGGACATTGTCACGACCAAGGAAGAGATCAAGACCGCGCGGGCCGAGGGCGAGTTGGTGGCGAAGCACCTGGCCGCCGTCCAGGCGAAGTACGACGAGTTGAAGAAGGCTGCCGGAGCGGTCGAAAAGGCGAACCTCGTCGCGGCCAGCGAACTTGCCCGACTTCAGTTGGAAGCGATTCGACGGATTGACGAGCGGACCAGCAAAGTAGCCCGAGCCGCGGCAGCCTACTAGCCGCCGGCGGTTGAATGACGGAAGCATGGGCCTCTACGACCGAGACTATTATCGCCCGGAACATCCCACGTGGACGGCGTCCGGTTCTCGTTCGGCGGTTGGCATTCTCATCGGCATCAATGTGGCGGTGTGGGTGCTGGACGTCTTCGTTCTCGACGGAGTCATCACCAGGCACTTGGCCGCGACGGTCGGCACGCTGACCCGGCCCTGGATGTGGTGGCAGTTCATCACGTACGGGTTCGTGCATGACCCGAACCAAGTGGCGCACGTGGCTTTCAACATGCTGGGGCTCTACTTCCTCGGCCGCGACATCGAGGACGTTTACGGTACCAAGCAGTTTACGTTGCTGTATCTGGCGATGATCGTCTTCGGCGGCGTGCTGTGGGCCGCGGCCGAGACGCTTCACGGAGCCCCGGAGCAACTGTCGGTCGTTGGCGCCTCGGGGGCGATCTCGGGGATCGTCGCGCTTTACGCGCTGAACTTCCCGCGACGGATGTTGATGCTGTACTTCGTCATCCCGGTGCCGGCCTGGTTCGCGGGCGTGCTTTTGGTGGCCTACGACGCCTACGGCGCGATCGCGCAGCCCGAAGGAAGCCAAGTGGCGTTCTTAGTCCATCTGGGCGGGGCAGGCCTCGCGTTGATCTACTACCTGGCTGGGTGGAATTTCGCGAAATGGGTGCCCAGTTCGTTCTCGGTGCGATGGCCCCGCCGGCGACCCAAACTCCGCGTCCACGCGCCCGACGCCGACGAAGAGCCGAACCTCAGCGATGAGGTGGATCGAATCCTGGAGAAGATCTCCCGCGAAGGCGAAACCAGCCTCACGCGTCAGGAACGCCGCACCCTCGAAACCGCCAGCCGGCAATACCAGAAACGCCGGCAGAATTCCAACGACCGGATCTAGCCGGCATTTCTCGCCGTCGATTCGCCCGAAGCCCCTGGCCGTGGCGAGCGTGGTGCACTCCCTCGCCAACGACCCGTTCAGTTGCCCCCCTTCGATCGGCTCAGATCTTCTGGTGGCCTGGGCTTCTTGCGTAACGTAGTATAGATGGGGCGAGTGTCCGGCCATTTCTTTGCATCGAGGTACCCACCGTGACTCTCCGCACGATTCCGGCAGTCCTTATCCTGGCCATGTCCTTGGCTGTGACGGCGCCAGCTCAGTTCCAGGATCCGAAGGCCGACCCGAAGGGGCCCAAGCTTGGCGAAGCCAAGGTGTTGAAGTGGCAAGCGGGCGTGATCGTGACCGCGAACGCGGGCTCCTGCACCGGAATCATCGGCTACGCTCCGCTGCCGGTCGCATGGCCCGAACAAGAACTCTCGGAGTCGGAGACCGACATCTCGCCGGCGTGCCAGGTGAAAAACGAAATGGTCGAGGGCACCGTCCGCGTGATGGTGGTGAAGATCCCGCTACTGCCCGCCGGAGAACAGGCGAAGGCCCTCATTACGTTCGAGATTCGCCGTCATGCGATGACACCGCCGGACAACACCGACATCTATGTGCTGCCCGAAAAGAAAGTGCCGCGCGACCTGCGCCAGTACCTCGCGCCGAGCCCGAAAATCGAGAGCACGAGCCCGAAGATCAAGGCCCTGGTCAAGGAGATCACCGCCGACAAGGAAAAGGCCTGGCAGAAGGTCGAAGCGATCTACGATTGGGTCCGCGAGAAGGTGAAACACGAGAGGGGGCCGGTCAAGGGGGCCCTGGCCGCTCTGCGCGACGGCACGGGCGACGCCGAGGACTCAACCTCGCTCTTCATCGCCATCTGCCGCGCCGCCGGCGTTCCCGCCCGAACCGTTTGGGTGCCCGGACACTGCTATCCGGAGTTCTATCTGCTGGACGACGACGGCAAGGGACACTGGTTCCCCTGCGAGATGGACGGCAATCGGTCGTTCGGAGGCATCAACGAGACGCGCCCGATCCTCCAGAAGGGCGACAACTTCCGTCCGCCGTACAACCGCCACGACCGGCAACGCTATCTGGCCGAGTATCTCACCGGTGCCGGCGGCAAGCCGCAGGCCAAGTTCATCCGCCAACTGGGCGCACCGTGACGAAGCGCGCGACGCCCCGGGCTCGCGCGGCCGGGCAAACCACGGGCCCGAGTCGCGGTTTGGGGGCGACGGCATACGGAGTATGCCTGCTCCGCGAGCGCCGCCGGTCAGGGGACCGGCAGCACCCAGATGTTGCGGAAGCGGACCGGATTGCCGTGGTCCTGGAAATGGAACTTCCCCTTGGGCGAGTAGGGAATGGCGGCGCCGCGGATCTCGAAGTTGTCGTGGATCTTGATGCCGTTGTGCCAGACGGTCACGCGCGGTTTGCCCTCGGGCTTCCCATCCTTCATCGCAACGCGGTATTGAACGTCGTACGTCTGCCACGCCAGCGGAGGATACGACGCCAGCGTGAACTTGCAGTCGCCCTTACCCTTGAGGCTCTCAATGACCTCCATCACGTCCGGGTCCTTGTAGGGATAGATCCCTCCGCAGCCGCCGCCGACGTACGTCGTATCGCCGAACGAGTCGAGCACCTGGATTTCGTCGCTGTTGGTCAGGAACACGCCGCTGTTGCCCCGGGCCTGACTGTGCGCCGAAGGCATGAGGGGAACCATGAACTCGACGTGCAGGTCGAAACTGCCCTCGAACGAGCGTTTCGAGGTCATTCCGCCCCCGGGGACCTGGATCGAGCCATCGTCGCCGAGGTTGAACTTGTCGAGTTCCCACTTGGCCCCGTTCTGCCGGACCATCTCCGAAGAGTCCTTGCCATCGAGCAGGACCACGGCGCCTTGGGGCGGCTTCTTGCCGCATGTCGGCGACTTCTTGTCGACCCGGTGTAGCTCGAACTTGCCATCGGGCCCGCATTCGCCCCGGATGGCGCAGGCCGTGCAACGGCCTTTCCACTCAAGCGCGACCGCGTTGCCGGCTAGTTCCACCGTGTCTCCCGTGGTCTTGCCCAGGAGTTCCACGCGAGCGATCTTGCCGTCGCCTCGCATTTGGCGAACGAGGACGAGATAGGTGCCGTTGCCTTCGGCAACGACGCGGGCTTCAAGCTTGAAGTCGCCTGCCCGGTCTTTTCCCTTCCCTTCGTAAAGACCTTGCACCTCGGCCTCAACTGGCGGAGCCGCCCAGGCCCCATTGACGGCCAACACGCCGCCAACCGTCAACGCTACGCTGCCCAAGACCATTAGCCGACACTTGCGTGTGCCAAACATCAATAGGCTCTCCCTTTGACCAGGTTCTGGAATTGCTCTCCGCAAAGGATCGTTCCAAGACTCCGGACGCACGTTCATGCCTTCGTGTTTCAGTGCCGCCACGAGGCCTCGATTTCTTCCAGTGTCTTGCCTTTTGTCTCCGGCACCCAGGCCAGGACGAAAAAGAACCCCAGCAGACTGAAGAAGCCGTAGAGCCAAAACGTCCTGGCCGGCCCGACAGCTTGGGCGTCATTGAGCATGGGAAACGTCTGCGCGACGACGTAGCAGGCCGACCAGATGGTGAAGGTGGCCACCGACATGGCCCGGCCGCGGATCCGCGTGGGGAAAATCTCGGAGCAGAGGATCCAGGGAATCGGCCCCAGGGCCATGGCGAAGGCGGCGATGTACAGGAGGATGGCGCCCAGCAGGGCCATCCCTCCTTGCCCGGAGTGGAACATCCATCCCGTGGCCGCCAGAGCGACCACCTGCACCGCGAGTCCGATGATCAGCAGGAGTCGGCGTCCGGCCCGATCCACGAACGCCAGCGCCACGAACGTGAAGATCACGTTCACCAGCCCGATGACCACCGAAGCCATGAACGAGTCCTTCACCCCTACGCCCGCCGTGGTGAAGATCTTGGTCGAATAATACATGATGGCGTTGATTCCGCTCAGTTGCGATACGGCCATCAGCAGCACCGCCACCAGGAGCGGCCGGCGCACGTGGGCACTGAACAATTCCCCGAAGCCCCCCTCCTCCTGTGCGAGCGATTGACGGACGGCATTCATCTCCGCGGCGGCCGATTCCGCTCCGCCGATTTTCAGGAGGATGCCTTGGGCCTCGTCTTCGCGCCCGGCCTGGATGAGCCACCGAGGGCTTTCGGGCACGAAGAACAACAGTCCGAACAGGAGCACCGCGGGGAAGACTTCGGCGGCCAGCATCCACCGCCAACCCAAGTCGGCGTTCCACGCTTCGCTGCCCAGGTCCTGGATGCGTGCGTTGATGAACAACGTGACAAAGACGCCGACTACGATTCCCATCTGAAACAACGAACCGAGCCGGCCTCGTTTCTCGGCCGGCGCCAGTTCGGCAATGTACACGGGACAGATCATCGACGACGCGCCGATGCCCAGCCCGCTGACGAATCGGGCGGCCAAGAATTGAAAGAAGGTCTCCGGTATCGCCGAGAGGATGCCCGATACCGCGTAAAGCAGCGAGCACAGGAAAAGCACCTTGCGGCGTCCCAACCGATCGCTGAGGAACCCCGCGAACATCGCGCCGGGGATGCAGCCCATGATTGCGCTGGCGCCGGCCAGGCCCTCTTGCGTGGGGTTCAGGCTGAAATGCGTTTTGAGATACTGATTTGCGCCGTTGATCACCGCCGTGTCGTATCCGAAAAGAAACCCACCGATGGCTGTTACAAGGACGACCAAGCCGACCAAGCCGGATGCACGTTGCGCATCCGTTATCGCTTCTCTATGGTGCATAACGGAGTCTTTCGGAGGTGGAATCGCAGGAGACTGGCCGGTCACTATAAGCCACCAGAAGACAGACCGCAACATTGGCCCCGCAGCGGCCGGACGATGCTACCCACATTCGGGTGGATTGTTGTGGCAAGGGGAATTCGGCGGTCGGGCAATCGACATTTCCTGTAACACGTTCTAGGCTGAAGCGTAGTTGATGTAGACGCACCTCTCGTAAGGATAAGGGATGGCAGTGCACGCTGATCCCGAGGAACAGCGAAGGTGGGTGCTCGACGCGGTCCATAAGTATGAGGCGCCGTTGGTCCGCTATGCGCAGCGGCTCGTCGCTGACGAGGCCACCGCGCGCGATGTCGTCCAGTACGCGTTCCTCCGCCTGTGCGATCAGAGGCCCGAAGATATTGATGATCGCATGGCGCAGTGGCTTTATGCCGTGTGTCGGAACAAGGCGGTGGATTGTTTGCGGTCGCGACAGCGGTCCGGCACGGCGGGCGAGTTTGGACTCCCCCGGTGCGAGAGCCGGGAGCCCGATCCGGCCACCTTGGCCGAGCAGCACGACCTGGCCGCCCAACTCGGCCGGTTAATTGCCGAATTGCCCATCGCGCAGCGCGAGGCCGTGTCCCTCTGGGCCGAAGGGCTGGGCTATCGCGACATCGCCGCGGTCCTCGAAACCACGGAGGGAAACGTCCGCGTGCTCGTACATCGGGCCATCAGACGCCTTCGGCAACACCCGATGGTGCAGAAGTTGGGAATCGAGTCAGCCCCAGCCGGGGCTGGTCAGGACCTGGACGCTGCCAGGGAGGTCGGGACATGAACAGCAATCATCGTGACGATTCGGAGAATCCCGTTCCGGGACGGAACGAGATGCCGTCGTGCGCGGAGGTGCGAGAGGCCCGGCTCACGGCGTACGCTCTTGGCGAACTGACGGCCCGGGAACGGGCTGAAGTGGAGGTGGAATGTGCTGCTTCGCCCACGGCCCGCCGGACGGTTGAAGAAATCCGCTCCCTTGCCGATCAGATCCGGGCAGCGACCCGCGCGACGGACGTAGCGCCCTCGTCAACGCTGCGCGATGCGGTCGAATTCCGGTTGAATGGACCGCTGGTACATCGGATTGCCTCCGAACCCGGCGCGCTCGACGCCGAGCCACGTTCAGCGATTCACACACGCCGCCCATGGCAAGCCTGGGCGGCGCTTGCCACGGCCGCGTGTCTCCTGATCGCGGCGTTCGGGCTACACGTCGCGCACCGGAGTCGAGGGGGCAACGGAGCCCCGAACGAACTTGCTGCCGGTCGGGGTGAGACGCCGGGAGGACTCCCGGTCGCCTCGCATCCTCCGGCGGAAGGGATCGGTAGCAAGGCTGTTCTTGTCGATGCAGGCTCGCCTGCGCCCGGCCTGTCGTCAGGCGACAAGGCAGCAACCGACGGAGGTTGGCGTCGTCACAACGCAGTCCCTTTGCGATCCATAGCGGCCGAGGGGTCGTCCGCGTCACCGGGAGCGTCCAGGGGACTGCCGGCCGATGGGACTGGCCGAGCTCCCGCCAAGGCGGATTTTGCCTCGGCCGGATCGACGGGCTCGCCGTCCAAGTCCGGCTCGCCTGCTGACTCCCAGTGGACGCTGCCGCGCGTGCCGTTGCGCGGGACTCGCCATCAGGTAGCCGCAAGCCCTGGCTTCTACGCAACGGTTTCTCCGGAGGCTCCCGTCCTTGCGGTCCCGAAGAAACCGAGGGAACCGAATAATCCGGGCGCGGGCGGCCCGAAATCGTTTGGGTCGGGTGAAACCGCTCCGAAGGCTCCAAATGCGGGGACTGATGCCACTGCCACAGACGGCGTGGGCGATGTCTCCAAGCTTTCGGCGGCTGGAAAGACGAACCTCGCCTTGCCGGCAGGAATGCGTCCGGATCGGGCAAATCCGCCCGGCGCCGGCAAGCCGGGCAAAGATCCCAAGGCCAACAAGAAGGCGAAAGTCCCCCCGCACGAGCCTCTGGCGCCCAGCGCACCCAACGAATCGGAGGCCGACGTCGCAGTCGAGAACGAATTCCTGCCGGCTGCCAGGTTTCCCTATTCGGCGTTTTCCCTGGAGGTTGACCGGCACGCTTACGGGTACGTCGACCGTTACCTCCGCGCCGCCCATTTGCCTTTGCCCGATCGCGTTCAGGTCGAGCATCTGGTGAACTACTTCCAATACAACGATCCGCAGCCGGCTGGCGAGGTGCCGTTCGCCATCGGCATTGAGGGGGCCGCCTGTCCTTGGGCGAGCGACCATCGGCTGGTGCGAATCGCGATTGTGGGCCGGGAGGCGAACGCGCTGGAAGCGAAGCGAGCGGGCTCAGGCGGGGCAACGGCCGCGACAATTGCCAATGACGTCTGCGTGCAGCTCCAGTTCTTTCCGGCCCTGGTCGAGAGCTATCGCCTCATCGGCTACGACGGCCCGCCGCTCTCCTCGCAGAAGTCCGACGGCAGTCTCCCGAGGGGAGTCAGTTTTTCGGCTGGAGAGACGGTCACCGCGCTGTACGAACTGGTTCCCGCGAAGCCTGCCAGCCCCGCCGCGACCGATGCCCGTCCTCCCAAATCGCAGCGGACGCCAGCGTACGATCCGACCGCCGTCCACCCGATGAGACTGTCGCTGATCGTTCGGCTCCGTTACCAGAAGCCTCGGAGCGAAGAGTATGGGTTTGCCCAGGTTCCTTGGACCGACTCTGGCCGGGCGTTTGACGCGGCGTCGAACGATTTCCGGTTCGCGTCGGCCGTGGCCGCATTCGGCATGGTGCTTCGCGGGTCGCCCTATTGTGGCAGCATCACCTTCGAGACGGTCGCGCGCATCGCCGACACGGCACGCGGTGAAGACCCCTTTGGCCAGCGCGCCGAATTTGTGGACCTGGTGGGCGTCGCCCGTCGGTTGAAGGCATACCGGTAACGCCGACGCGCCGCACGAGGCACCCCGACGGTCTGGGATCGCCGAATCGCAAGACGAGGGGGCAAGGGGAACGGATGGCGGAGCAGATTTGTTTCGAGCCACGTTGCCCGTTCGGGTCTCCGCTCGCCTGATGCCACCTTGGCATTCACCCTTCTTACTGTCCGGGGATTGCAGCGAGTCGGCCCACGCAGCCGGGGCCTGCATATCAGCACCACCCATAGTATGGGCGCCCACGGTCATCAGAGACGGCTGGAACGAGGGGCTTGCCGAAGCGGCGATGGTCGCAACAATACTGGAAAAGTCAACTTAGCCAGACGGCGGTGCTCCGCCCACAGAAAAGGAAACGATTCATGCTTAGCAAAAAGATGCAAGAGGCATTGAACAGCCAGATCAACGCCGAGTACTACTCCTCGTACCTCTACCTCTCGATGGCAGCCTTCTGCGAGAAGATCGACCTCAAGGGGTTCGGTCACTGGTTCCGCATCCAGTCGCAGGAGGAAATGCTCCACGTGATGAAGTTCTTCGAGTACGTGCTGGATCGCGACGGCGAGGTCGCACTGACCACCATCGATGCCCCGGGCACGCAATGGGAATCCCCGCTCGCCGTGTTCGAAGCCGCGCTGGCTCACGAGCGTCACATCACGGGCCGCATCGGCAAGCTCGTGGAACTGGCGGCGTCGGAAAACGACTATGTGACGCACGCTCTGCTCCAGTGGTTCCTCAACGAGCAGATTGAGGAGGAAGCCACGGCCCAGACGATCGTCAAGCAGTTGAAGCTCGCCGGAGACACGGCGGCCGCATTGTTCATGATCGACCGTGAATTGGGACAGCGCACGCTGACCGCGTCCACGGGCGCCGCGTAGTTCTGCAAATCGGTGGGGTTTCTCTCCGCACCCGGCGATCGGGAGGGTCGTCGGGCGCGGAGTCCACACGCTGCCGGTCAGAATCGGAGGCGGTGTGGGACGAAGGACTTCAGCCGGTCCATAATCCCGTTGGAGCGATCTGCTTCTTGCGGCGGCCGCGCCGCCGTGGCGGGGATGTCTTTGCGTAGGGGAGGAGAAAGCTCGCCGGGCCGCACGTATTCCACGAGGAACTGTGGCCAGTAGCCCTCCAACAGGCGCAGGCAATCGGCAATCTGGCCGTTTTCGAGTTGTGTGTCGGCGGGCGCAAACAGACGCAGCAATTCTTTGTGCTCGCGTCGATCGAACGCCAGTTCGCAGAGCTGGACGTCGTCGATCCAGACTTCCCCGGGGCCGAGCAGCTCGAATCGCACTCGTACGGCGCTCAACGCGTCCAGCGGCAGGTCGGTCACTTCGATCACGAACTGCGCCCACTGGGTGGGGATCGGCCGCACGTCGTTCTGGCCCGCCGCACCCTGTCCGAACGGCACGAATCGATAGAGCGTTCGATCCGCCGTCCTTCCTTCGACGGCCAGCCGTAGGGGTGGTTGCCGCTGCGCGTCGGCTGTGCGGAGCCAAACGGCGACGGCGAGCCGGCCGGTGGGGGACGGGGCGAAGGCGCGGCTCACCAGGGCCCCGGCCGCTTGCGTACTCTCCAAGTGCGCCGACTGCAATCCGTCGTGCGGTGCATTCTTGTCCAGCCGAACCGAAAGGCCCGGAGTCGAAGACCACCCGGGAATCTGCCCCTGGGCGGTTGGCGGTCGATCGAAGCTCGGATTCTCCAACGCATCCAGCAATGGCGGATTGCACAGTGTCTTCGCACGAGAGCCCAGGTCGCGCAGGCGGTGTTCGATCGCGGTGCGCACCGCGTCGGGCCACGTGACCAGCGGCTGGTAGAGACGCACGCCGGGAACGGAGAATGAAGCGGCGACCAGATCGTACGGCCCGAGTTCGACCTCCCAGTAGGCGCCATCGGCATCGCGGCGCAGCGGTTCCATCGGTTTGGATCCCGGCAGGGCCTCCATCCGGCACCCCGCCGGACCGTCAACTCGGATCCTCGCGGTCACTGCGAACGGCGCGTCGTTGGCCACGTAAGCGTAGGTGCGTTCGCGCCACGTTCCGCTGCGAATGGTCACCGGTTGTCCGGCGCCCGGCGCGGCGGGATCGGCGACCCGCTCCAGACGCACCGGCGGAAGTTGGCGGTACGCG
>CAZFKF010000087.1:0-10432 GCA_964518805.1 uncultured Planctomycetaceae bacterium
ATTGAAGAGCACCGTCAGGCCAAGGCCGATATCGATGCTGCTCGCCGCCAGCAGGACGAGCAGCGCCGCCGCGATTGGGCCGAACTGCAGGAGCGGCGGCGCAGCCTGGAACGCCGCGCCGAAGCGGTGGACTCTCGCTGGGCCGCTCTCCAGCAGGTTCACGAAGAGGTGCTGCGTACACACCGCGAGACGGTGCAACTGCGATTGGCCTGTGAGGAACTCCGGGCCGAACTGGCGCCGCTTGCCCCGGCCGAAGAACAGCAGCGCATGCTCGAACGGATTCGCGCCAGGCTCTCGGAGGAGTATCGCTTGGCAAGCCGCGACCTGCTGCGACAGAAGGAGGAACTGCTGGCCCTTCGTCGCGAGCTTGCCGAACAGCACCGGATCGTAAGTCAAGAAAGCGATCGACTCCACCGGCTGGCGGCGAATGCCGCACTCGGCCGTCGGAGACTCCGAGCCGCAACATGCCGCTTGGACCCCGCCGCGACCAAAACGGACGGGACAAACGACGGAATCCCACATTGATCGATCGGGTCAATCCGCTCGATGCGATGCTCGTTCCGATAGGCTCGCCGCTTGGCAAGCATCGATCCGTCACCCCTTGCGATCGCGTCGCCGCTCGATGCGGCGCGTGACGGCGTTGCTCACCCGGTCTGCTGCGCGCCCGACGGCCGACGCCATATCGATGTCGACATCTTCCACCTTGACGGTGATCCCGCCGGGGAGCGTGACGAGGATCCGGCATTGCTTGTCGGCGCCGCCGCGCGGACCATTGACGTCGTCCAGGCTGACCGCGACACGCGCTACCTTGTCCTCGAACGGACCCAAGGCAAAGGCAATTCGCCGTTCGACGAATTCCCGCATCGTTTCATCCAGGTGAGCGTCTTGCCGACGGATTTCCAACTCCATGGGCGTCTCCTCGATGGCACAGGTCTGAGACATGGGATCTGGGCGGCAACGGGCGAGAGAACCACCGCCCCAGTTAACTATACGGCGGTGTCCACCCCTAGACAAACAGTGATCGCAACATGTTGTAGAGCCGGTGGTTGCATTGCGGCGGGAAATCCGCCGGTGTCCTGTTTGACAATCCCCCCCGGGTTCTGCTATGCTCCGGGGGTGAGATGTGCGTTGGTGGTCGGCCGCTTCATCTGAAGGGCCGACAAACAGGGAATCCGGTGGAATTCCGGAACGGCCCCGCCGCTGTAACCGAGGAGTGTAGGATAGCCCAGTCCTTTTGGCCATTGTCGCGCGAGCTTCTGGCAGGATTGCCAAAGGCCCAGGACGCGACGAGAAGGCCGGGCGATCCTGGCTCGGAAGTCAGAAGACCTACCAACGCGGGACTTGTGGTTGTCTGCGAGGGACAGTAGCCACGCAACACCGACACTCCTAGGACCCGCATCGGATCGGCCTCAGGGCACTAAGGTTCGATCGGCGCATGCTGCGCCGACGCACGTGCCATTGCGCCGCTTCCCCGGGGGAGGTTGACCATGATTTGTCGCGTTTCGCGTCGCGGCGCCGGCTTGGAATGCCGGGGCTTCACCTTGGTTGAATTGCTGGTGGTGATCGCGATCATCGGAATCCTGATCGGGTTGCTTCTGCCGGCCGTGCAATCGGCCCGTGAAGCCGCCCGCACCAGCCAGTGCAAGAACAACCTCAAACAGATCACGCTCGCCGTGCACCTGTACCACGACGTGCACAAGGTGCTCCCGCCGACCAATTTTCCGCCATCGGCCGACTGGTCGAAGGCCATCTGCTGGTTCGGCGAAGTGGACTACAATACGGCGCAGGTCGACATCGCCAAGGGCTCCATCTGCCCGTTCATCGAGAACAACCGCGGCGTGCTGCAATGTCCTTCGTTGGCCAATGGCCAGATCTCCCTCTTGTATGGAGGTGGCACGGGCGGCTACGGCTATAATCAGAATTGCGGCACCACGTACTATCCGCCGCCCAACTACTTGCCGCAGATGATCGTCAAGCGATTCGCCGATTTCCCTTCGACAGGCCGGCAAGTGCTCTTCACCGATTCCGCTTGGGTCAACACCTACTACTCGCCCGCTCAAGCGGAAGAGAACTACTTCATCCAGGGGCCCGAAGACGCGAACTTCTTTGCCTCGCCCGGCACGCATTTCCGCCATGGAGGGCGAATCGCTTGCGCCTCGTTCCTGGACGGTCACGTCGAGACCTGGCGAATGGCCAGCGTACCGGCTCCAAGCTACTGGGCCCAGGACGCCAAGGACCTTCTGGATAAGGTCGGCATCGGCTACCTGTCTGAGAAGAGCGTCGACTTGTATCGGCCGTATTAGCCTCTGTTGCGGGAGCGCAGACACGAGGTAGGGTGGGACAAGCGGAGCGCAGTCCCACCAATAAACTGAAGCACAGCCTACGCAGCGACGCGGCGAGCCCCCAGGGCAGATGGTTGTCTTCTGCCAATGGTCGCCCCGCGTCAATTCCCGCTCGGGGTGTTGCAATCCCGCGCCGCGGCCGCGAGAATTGTAGACTAGGAGCGGCGCCCGACAGATACCGGGTCAGCAGGGCATGTCGGGCTCCAAAGCCTTGTGAGACCCGCGACTGTGTGTACCTCGCCTTCGGTGCAGCCGATCCTTGTGTTGCTAGGGCAGCCCGTTGCTGGCAATCCTGCCCAGTTCATGATGGAGCGGGCGTTCGCGCGCCACGATATGGATTGGCGCTATCTCTCTCTGGACGTGGCGCCGGAAGATCTGGGCGACGCGGTGCGTGGAATCCGGGCCATGGGATTTCGCGGCGGCAACTGCGCGGCTCCCCACAGGCAGGCAGTGGTCGCCCTGATGGACCGTACCGGCGACGTGGCGAGGCACATCGGTGCCGTCAATTGCATTCTCCGCGACCATCATGACCTTGTCGGCGAGAACACCGAAGGCCGGGGGGTGATCGGATCGCTGTTGCGACGTATCGATCCCGCCGGCAAACGTGTCGTCCTCCTGGGCGCCGGGCAGATGGCCAGGGCCGTGGGGGTCGAATTGGCCCTGGCCAAGGCGGCTGAGATCATCGTCGCGAACCGGAGCGAAGCGCGGGGACGAGACCTGGTCGAACTGCTTGCTGGGCCGCTTGCCACGCCGGCCTCCCTGGTGGTTTGGGAAGGCGAGTATGCGGTGCCGCCGGACGTCCAGATACTGGTTTCGGCGATTTCGCCGCCGTGCAACGAGCCCGATGAAGCGCTCCCGCTGAACCTCGATCACGTGAACGACCAGACGATCGTGGTCGACGTGTCCTACAATCCCCCCTGCACTTGGCTCGTTCGTCAGGCCGCGGAGCGGGGCGCAGCGACGATCGAGGGGCTGGAGGTATTCATCGAACAAGCGTCCTTCGACTTCCGCCTCTGGACCGGCGTCGATCCCGATCCGGTTGTGATGCGCGAGGCTGTGGAGGAATTCTTGGAACTCTGACTGCGCATTCTCTCCTTACCGCTCGCCCTCCTGCCATGATCGATCATTTCGGGTTCAGCATTGGGTTCACCGGGCGAACCAACGAGTCCGTAAAGCGGCTTTCCAAGCTGTCGCGAGCGGTCTGCCAAGCCCTCCTGTGTCAGGCCGTCCGACTTGCCGGCCTCGTCGCGTCGGCGGCATGCTGGCTGCTGGCGTCCGCGGCCGCCGCGGACGAGGCTTCGCCCGGACTGCACTTGATGCGGCCCGATTCGCTGGCCGGTTGGGATTATGGCTCGCAGCCGCCCGACGGTTGGACGATCCAGGGCGGAACGCTGACCGGCGATCCGGCATCGACACCGCTTCTGTCCGGTTTCACGTTCGGCGATTTCCAATTGCGGTTCGCCTGGACCGTCGAGAACGAAGCGGCCTGGGAGATTTCCCTTCCTGAAGCACCCTCGCGGCCCGGGGTGCGGCTCACGCTCGGCGAGACTGCCAGTTGCGGACGGGCGCACGACGGCGATCGTCTCTTGGCGCCCGGCGGACCCGTTCCTCGCATCCCAGGCGGGACGCACAATGCCCAATTGGATCGCGCGGGCGACCGACTCGCGCTTTCCATCGACGGACGGCAACTCTGGCAGGCAAGCGTGGCCAAATTCCGACGTTTTGGCCTTGGACTCGCGGTCCGAGGAGGCCGGGCCCAGCTTTCCGACCTCCGCCTGAAGGAACCGGCCGGGGAGCCGATGTTCAACGGCAAAGACCTCTCGGGTTGGTGGACCCCCGGCGACAAGAACGCCTGGAAAGTGGAGAATGGCCAGATCGTGTTGGACAAGGAGGGCGGCAACTACCTGCGATCGCAAGATGAGTTCGCCAACTTCACCCTTTCGTTGGAATACAAGATTCGGAAGGACGGCAACTCCGGCGTGGGCATCCGCACGCCGCGGCAGGCGTGGCCCTCGGGCGACGGCATGGAGATCCAGATCTGGGACGTCCCCTACGACAGACCGCTCGACAAGCACGCGCCGGGCGCCCTCTACGGCAACGTCCCGCCCCTGGCCCGGGCCGACAAGACCGGCCAGTTCAATCGCATGGTCATCAAGGCCGACGGCCGCATGATTTCGGTCTGGATGAACGACGAGTTGGTCCAACAGTGCTACACGGGCAATCACCCTGAACTGAAACACCGGCACCTGAAAGGCTGGATCGGACTTCAGGACCACAACGCACGGACCGAGTTCCGCAACATCCGCCTGCTGGAGGCCCCGCCGGGGTTGGGGCTCGACGCGTGGCGCACGCCGCGCACGCCGCATGCCGGCGAGGTCGTCGTCGATCATCTGATGAACAGCGAACAATTGGCGGTTGCCGATGGTGTGCGGGGTGGCGTCGTAAGGGCTCGCGTCGACGGCAAGAATCGTGCCGGGCACGTGCTCGCCGAATTGGCCGGGCCGGGGGCCGTGGTGCGCCTGGTCCGTACCCGCGAGGAGGGACGCCTGGAATTCTATTTCGACGGCGAATCAGAACCCCGCTTGAAGTGCAAGCCGGGCGATCTATGGCAGGCCGCTCCGCAGTTGAGCGAAGACGCCAATCCCGTGCTCACGTGCCTGAGTTATCGCAAGAGCCTGAAGATCGTGCTTCGCGGCGCCGCGGGCGGCAATTGGTGGATCGATTACGCAACGTTTCCCGCAACGGTGCGTGTCGAAAGCTACGCAACCACCGACGCCCCTGTTCCTCGCGGTTGGTTGGCCGCCGCCGTCTACCGCCATGAGCAATTCGGCTGGGGCGTGCACCGCGAGTTCGATCCCTGGCCTCGTCCCGACAGCGGGCCGAAAACGCTCCAGCCCGGCAAGCGGGAACTTATGCTTCGCCTCGATGGCGCAGGGATCGTCCACTGGGTCAAACTCGCGGCCGACCGACACGTTCTCGACAACAACGACCTCTGGCTTGAGGTCCGCGTCGATGGCCATCAAGAGCCAGCCGTGGCCGCACCTGTCCGTTTCTGGTTTCCCGGGCTTGCGGGCGGCGGCAACTACCCGAACTTCGTGCTGGTAGACCGCGAGGGCATGACGAACACGCTCGCCATGCCCTTCGGTGAGGGGATCGACCTGGCGCTGCACAATCGCGGCAAGAGGCCGATCCAGGGCGTGCGATTGGGCGTCTCTTTGGAACCGGCCACGGATAAGACGCGAGAGAGTCTTCGGAACCCGATGCGACTTCACGCCGTCTTCGAGCCTGCCGGAAAGGGGAAGGAGCTGGCCCGTTGCGAATCGCGCGGACGCTGGATCGGCCTGGTGTACGAGGAGCCCAAGGGACCGAAGACCGCCCTGGAGGCTTTGTCGGTCGACGGCGAGGCCGTCAAAGGATGGAAGGGCTCGTCGCTGGACGAGTTCCTCGGCCGCAGCGGCGATTTCCGCAGCAGCCTGAGCGGGCGCCACGGCCCGCTTGCCTGGCGATATCTCTTATTGGCGCCAGTGGACTTCCAGAAATCGTTCCGGCTCACGGCGGCCGAGTCGAAGCTCGGAAACCGGCTCGCGATCTTCTATGCGGATCGTTGAAGTTGCCTTGGTCTACGGTTCGGGGACGCCCGGGTCGCGACAAATCTTGCTTGCGAGAAAGTCGTTGATCTCCCGGTGTCTGGGGATTGTCGACGTCTGAATGTTTTCGGGATTGAAGTAAACGCTGTGCTCGCGGCCTTCCCGGAGCAGCGTGCAGCCGTGTGCCTCGATATGCCGGACCAAATCCTGTCGTTTCATGGCGCAGGCAGGGCAACCGGCTCGCGAGTCACGTTCCTTCCTTCAAGCGACTTTTCCGCTAACTCGCGATTGGCCTGAAGGATCAAGGACACGGCGTCCGTCAGGTTCTCGCGGGCCTCCGCCAGCGTCGCGCCTTGAGTGTTGGCTCCAGGAAGCTCCTCGACGAATGCGATATATCCCTCGGGGACTTGAACGAACACGGCAGTCAATTCCATGGCGCGCCTCCGGACGCGAAGACGTCGCTTTCCGCATGCGGTAGCGACAGACTCTAGGTATCATTCTAGGTGAGTGAGCGAAGGTGCGTCAATCGCGCGGAGCCAGAGTATGATCCGAAAGCTCTCCTCGGTCATTCGATGGCGGGGCTCTCGGCGTCCGCTTCTGGAACCGATCTCAGTGCATTTCCGCCGCGACCGTGCCGATGCCGTGGCGGTAGAAGTTGAACTGCACGTTGGGATGGTCGGCCAGGAGCGACATGGGCACCGCCGCGTCGGGGATCTTCTTGGCGATCATCAGGGTGGTTAGACGCATGCCGAACGGGTTGTCGTGCATGCCGGCCTGCCAGATCGAGACCTTCTCGGCTTTCCACGTCTCGACCGGGCCCACCGTGGCCGCCTTCATCGGCACCAACGCCACCTGTCCGCCGCCCGAGGTCCGGGCATTCTGGATGATCGTCATCGGGTGCAGGTCCGTGACGCGCGTGGTCAGCTTGCGATACTCTTCGGGCGATGGCGGGTTGTCCTTGTACTTGCCCTTGCGACGCGGCGGGTCGTTGAAGGCCCAATGCTTCACCTCGCCCTGCCCACCCTGCATCGCGGCGCAGCGCACCTGGTCGTAGGTCTTCGAGTACGCCTTGAGGTCTCCCGTGGGGAAGTGCAGGTGGCTTTCCGGCATGCGGAGCTTCGGCTTGATGCGGTTGAAGCACATTTCCAGGTCGGCCTTGGCAAAGCTCAGCGGATGCGCGACCGGCACCGGATCGGCGTTCTCATCGACCCATTCATCCATGCCCCAGAAATGGGCGCGCCGCACGTCGAGATCCAGGTCGTTGACGATCCGGGCCACCAGGGGCAATTGTTCGGTGGGGCCGATCGGGCCGCAAATGCCCACCGGGTTGTCGTCCGTCGATTGCCGCCACGCGGCCACGTACTCCAGGGCCTCGGCCAGATAGAAATCTTCGAGCGTGTCGTAGAACACCACCTTGAAACCCGGACGCGACAACTTGAGCATGTCCTTGGGGGTCAACTTGGCGGCGTCGTTGAGGATCTGTTCGTCAAGCGTGGTGTAATCCCACCACTCGGGAGCTACTTTGCTGATGGCGCGTGGCATGAGGTCTCCTTCGTCAAGTAGGGTGGGACAAGCGGAGCGAGGTCCCACCAAGTCCGTGCATCGTTGTTCTCGTCCGAGCCATGGTGGGACTGCGCTGCGCTTGTCCCACCCTACATCTACTTTGCGCTTTCGGCTTTCCGCTCTCCAAACATCGTCGCCAGAAGGTCATCCTTCGGATACGCGTGGCCGCGGTGCTGCACGAAGGCCTCGGCGGCGGTCACACCGGCCTGGCGCCCGCGCAGGGCTGCGTGGCGCTTCATCGAGTCGATGTACTCGTCCACGCCGTGATGCGAAAGCAGCCACTGCCGCTGACTGGCGTGCGTGGCCAGCATCTCGGCCTTCTTTTCCAGTTGGCCGGTGATGTCGATCAAGGTGGTCGGTTCCACGGGCCGGCCCAGCGGATTGATGGCCTCCAGCGGATCGCAATAGTACAGGTGGGGTATCACAGACCCTTCAACGACCGGAAGGTCCGACACGTTGGGCCCGCCGTACAAGAAGCTCCCTGCCCGGGCCAAGAGCGATGCCTGCTCGTGGTCCATCATATAGTCCTTCGCGGCGTGGGCGAACACCAGCGTGGGCGCGACGCGACGGAACAGGTCGTAGGTCTTGCGCAGGGCGGTCTTGTCGTACACCACGAACCCGTCGCGCTCGTCCAGGCAGTGGTACTTTCCGCCGATCAGGGCTGCGGCCTTGGCCGCCTCCTGGGTGCGGATGCTGGAAATGTCCCAGCGGTTGTGGATGGCCGTGCCGCAGTCGCCCGGGGCGCAGGTGGCGATGTGAATCTCCCAGCCTGCCCCCGCAAGCCGGATGAGCGTCCCGGCGCAGAGGAACTCGGCGTCGTCCGGGTGCGCCATGAAGGCCAATGCTACGCGCCGCTTCGAGGATGTCATGGGTCGTCGCCACCTCCACCTGGTTCAACGAAGCCGATCGAGGCTCAGTATACCCTTTTCCCCAGCGCGGCAAAGGTGGGGGGGTGGTGACGATCGCCGTTTTCGGACGCAGGTTCGTTCCTAGTGGACGTTCGCGACTGCGGTGAAGGCTTCCGACCCTATTGCGGACCGGATGGACTTCGCGTGATCTGCAGGATTTCTTGAGAGGGCTTTGCCCCGACCCTGATCGTACGCGTGAGAGAGAGACTCTGCGGCCAGCCCGATGCGATCTCTATCGAGAATTCGGCCTCATCGTCGACTGCCAGAGAGTCGAGGTGCGGCGCCGGCGCGTCCTTTTTCCCCATACGCTCGGCGAATTGCTTCAAGGTCTTCTCCAGGATTGGCTTCGCTGCACGCTGATCGATCGACTGCTTCCAGCCGATCGTGGCCAGTCCGGTCTTCTTGTCGACGGCTTTGAGCAGGAACTGGCCATTCGCGGGAAGCGGAGCGCCGCCGAACGGATTGGATAGCTCATCGTCGTATTCGATCGGCGCGCCTTGCCTGTACGAGCGCCCCACTGCAGCAAAGAACATCTGGGGCTCTCGGAGGAAGGCCCCTTCGACCTGCTCCTGCGTGGCGAACATCGGCCCGACGCCCTGCTTCAACTTCGCGATCAGGTCCTTATCCAGCCCTTCCGCCTCCAACAACTCCATCGTGATCCCCATCGCCTTATCCATCGTGGCCTTAAGCTCTCGTCCATTCCGGACGCCGCGAATCGATGCCTCCGAATCCAATTCCATCACGATCTGAAACCCCTTGACCAGATTGACGAACCGTTTCGCGAACGGGTCGTTGGCGCCCTTGGGATCGCCGAGCCTGGTCTCGCCCATAGTCCAACCCACCACGAAGCCGTCTTGGTTGGCTTTGAGGATCTCGATCTCCAGGTCGGTTCGGCTGTTGTTCTTCTCATCCACCTTGCCGTCCCGCGTTGGCGAGCGTCCCTTGACCATTTGGTACCGGACCTTCTCACCCTGCTTCCAGCGGGGTGTCAGGTCGATCGAGTCGTCGGCTGCCATCGCAGGTAGAAAGAGCGAGGATGGGATTGCCGCCAGAATCGCGAGAACGACCAAGCGGCGGAACAACTTGAGCAGAGCATTCATCGAACTGCCTCCAGCAGTGTGGATCCGCGGCGCGGCTTGCCAGTATAGCGGACCGCCGAAGCGCGGTCGATGCCGCCGGCAAACGCATCCGCAGCCTGGCCTGCTGGCCTTCGGGGGCTTGCAAGGGCGGCCAGGTTCGTGCATCCTGATGGACGCCAACAACGGTGCCAGTGACCTCTCTTGCAGAGCAGCGAGAGCATTCAACGAAACCACGACCACCGCACGAAATTCCAGGGGGAATGCACAATGATTGACGGCAAACTGGGAGTGGCCATTCACGGGGCCGGGCAGGTGGCTGCCGCCCATGCGGCAAGCTGGCTGAAGAACCCGCACGTCAAGATCGTCTCGATCGGACAGCCTCGCCGCGAGCGGGCCGAGCAGTTGAGGGCCAGGCTGACTATCGACTGCGCGATCCACGAGCGGTTCGAGGACCTTCTGGACGACACGCGAATCGACATCGTCAATCTCAGCGGACCGAACCAGGTCCACGCGCCCCAGGGCGTCGCCGCGGCCAAGGCCGGCAAGCACATCCTCATCGAGAAGCCGATGTGCCTCTCGATGGAAGAGAATCGGGCCCTGCGCGACGCCGTGGCCAAGGCCGGCGTGCGGAGCATCGTCAGCTTCGTGCTCCGCTGGAACCCGTTGTTCGAGAACCTCAAGAGCCTCCTGGGCGCCGGGGCCGTGGGCAAGCTTTTTTACGTTGAGGTCGACTACTGGCACGAACTGTCGCAGTGGTGGAGCGGCTGGGAGTGGGCCCACAAGGCCAGCAACGGCGGCAGCACCATGCTCCTGGGCGGGTGCCACGCCGTGGACGCCCTCCGATGGTTCTCCGGCCGCGAGGTCGTCGAGGTGGCCGCCTTCGGCAACAACGTGAAGCAGAACTTCGAGTTCGAGGCCAACGTGGTCGCCATCCTCAAGTTCGCCGACGGCTC
>CAZFKF010000088.1:0-10398 GCA_964518805.1 uncultured Planctomycetaceae bacterium
TCGGGCTGACCGGGCGGGGCGAGAGCACCGTGGTGACGCTCAACGGCAAACCGCTTCCCGCAGGGCAGGCCAAGATCGCTCGTGCCCGAGGCACGACGTCGGTGGAAATCGCGCTCGACGCGGACCGGGACATGGCCGGCATGCCGACGGAAGTCACCCCGTTCCATGGCACGCCCTGCCCGCTGGCCGCGACCAGCCAGTGGCAGATCGTCTGGCCGGCCCAGCCCAAATTGGGATTCGGCAAGAACCGGCTTTCGCTCGAATTGCGTGCCACCAGGCCGCTCGACCCGCCGCTGGCATTGAGCGTGGAGACCGTCGTGGTCACACCGCAGCGGCTGGAACGCCAGGTGGTCCTGCAGAAGACTATCGCGGGTTCGTCCGCCGTGCCGCTCGAATTCCAGATTACGCACGAAGGCGCCGCTGCGGTCGTCGTGTCCGCCGGACAAGGCAAGGGGCAAGTGCGTCATGGGCGTGCGTTCTACGTGGCGCCCCTCAAAGAGACCCTCGATCGGGCCGATTGCCTGGCAGCCGAGTTCATGCGGACCGGGACGGCCGGCCCGACCTCCCCTCTCCCGAAACGGGCGAGGGGAGCCGACGTCTCCGAACTCCGCGCCCGAGCCGAAGCCCTGGCGGCCCGCGAGAAAAGCGACGGCTGCGATCCCGAGGCCCGCAAGGCCCTCTATCGCGAGGCCCGCTGGCTTGCCCGCCGTGCGGCGTTTGCCGACCCTCGCATGCAGTTCGAGAGACTCTTGTTCATTAAGCGGTTCACGCAGGAGACGTATCCCGACGTGTGCCTGAACCACATGCCCTGGGTCTCGCGCCCCGGCGGCGACATATGCGTCCTGACCATGGCGGGCGCCGAGGCCGAGGGTAAGGTGACGACGCTGATCAACGGCCGCTTGGGGCCGGGCCACGTTCATGGGGTGGACCTGTGGTGGGACGCCGACCGGATTGTGTTCGGCTACGCCAAGGCCAAATCGAACGAGCCGCCGGCAGGGTGGCTCGACCGCGGCACGAATTTTCGGCTCCGCCGCACGGAAGAGCCCACGCACCTGTTCGAGATCACGGCCGACGGACGCTCGCTGCGTCAACTGACGCAGGGCGAGTGGAGCGACCTGGACCCCACGTACTGCCCCAACGGCGACATCGTGTTCGTTTCCGAGCGGTGCGGATACTCACTGCAGTGCAACGAATACGACAAGGACGAGACGTCGACGAATCTGTACGTGATGCGGCCCGACGGTACGAACATCCGCCGCATGAGCGTGAGCAAGGACGGCGATTACCTGCCGCACGCCCTGGACGACGGCACGATCGGCTACACCCGCTGGGAGTACCAGGAGCGGGGCTGGGCCCACATCCAATCGTTGTGGACCATCCGGCCCGACGGCACCGGCGCCGACAGCGTATTCAAGCAGCACCTGAACAATCCCTGGGCCGTCGAGGACTGCCGCTCGATTCCGGGCTCCAACCGGTTGGTGGGCGTGGCGGCGGGACATCACACGTTGCCGGCCGGGCCGGTGATTCTCATCAACCCCCGCGACGGCATGAACAGCAGCCGGGCCATCCGTATCGTCACTCCCGGCGTGCTTCCGCCGGAAGGCGGGATGAGCGGAAGCGCGGTTTCCGAGGGCGGCGTGCCGGGCACCACCGGCTACTACATGCAGCCTTGGCCGCTCTCGGAAACGACGTTCCTGGTCTCGTACGGGGCTTTCGGCCATGGCTACGGCCTGACGACCCAGGAAATCGATCCGGCCGGTTATGGCCTCTACTTGATCGACGTCTACGGGACCAAGGAGTTGATCTACCGCGATCCGGCCATCTCGTCGTTCTATCCCATTCCCTTGCAGCCGCGTCGTCGCCCGCCGATCCTGCCCGACGCCACCGATCCCAGCCTGACGTACGCCACCTGCTCGGTGCAAACCGCCGCCAAAGGCGCGCCCGGCGTCGAGGCATCGCAGGTCAAGTACCTCCGCATCGCCGAGGGGATCGCCTGGCCGTACTGCAACACCTTTGGCGGCCAGCGCTACGAGCCGGACGTCAAGTCGGTGATGATCAACTGGAACCCGGTGCGCGTTCTGGGCGAGGTGCCCGTCGAGGCCGACGGCAGCGCCCATTTCCGGGTACCGGTCGACACGCCGGTCTACTTCCAATTGCTCGACGCCAACCACATGGAACTCCGCCGCATGCGTTCGTTCATCAGTTTCCAGCCGGGCGAGGTCCGCGCGTGCGTGGGCTGCCACGAGACCCGCGAGGAAGTCGGCGCTACCCCGGCGTTCTCCATCGCCCTGGCCCGGGAACCCTCGATCCCTGCGCCGCCCCCTTGGGGCGACAAGCCGATCAGCTTCCTTCGCGACGTGCAGCCGGTGTTCGACAAGCATTGTGCGGGCTGCCACGGCGGTTTGAAGCCGGCCGGCGGGCTCGACTTCTCTGGCGGACTGACGGCCCGCCACAACCGCGCCTACGACACGATCTACGCCAACAAGCTGGTGGCCTGGTCGAACGTGGGCGAAGACGCCCGCATCACCATGCCGCTGGAGTTCGGTTCCCACCGGAGTAAGCTCGTTGAAGTGCTCCGCACCGGGACGTGCAGCAAGCGGGCACGGCTCTCCGCTGACGACTGGCTGCGGTTGGTCACGTGGATCGACGCCAACGCCCCCTACCACAACGGCTTCATCAACAAGCGTCTGCCGCAAATGCCCTACGACCTGGCCAACGACGCCCAAGTGCTGGAGAAGATCTCGGCCGTCCACGCCAGGCGATGCGCCGAATGCCATGATGCGGCATCGGTGTCGCGGCTGGACTGGATCGACTTGGCGCATCCCGAGCAAAGCCGGTTCCTGTCGGCCCCGCTGGCCAAGACGGCGGCCGGCCTCGGCAGATGCTCGAAGCCGGTCTACCAGACGCAGTCTGACCCCGACTACCGGGCCCTGCGGGAAACTGTGGAAACTGCGGTGCGCAAGGCCCGCGATTTGCCTCGCCGCGACGTGAAGTCGCTGGTTGCGGCCGGGAAGAAATAGGGGGTCCTTCTGCGCGAACCCATAAAGGCCTGCGGGTGTCTTGCGTGGGATTGCGGCTGCGCGGAGTCTTCGGCGGGCGTCGCTTCGCTCCGTCCGCCCTAAGTCTTCACCCTACTGACAGGACGTCCGACATGACCCAGTGGTACGAATCGCTCTTCGCCAATTTCGCCGAGACGTACGACAAGGAAGCTTTCACGCAGGGCACCGTCGGGGAAGTGGACTTCGTGGAACGGGAGCTTGGGGCGGATCATCGCAAGCGAATTCTCGATATCGGCTGCGGCACGGGGCGTCACGCCATCGAGCTTGCCAAGCGAGGCTACTCGGTGACGGGCTTTGATCTCTCCGAGTCTCAACTGCGCCGTGCACGTGAGAAAGCCGTTCGGGCCGGAGTGACCGTCGAATTCCAGCGGCGGGACGCTACCGAGCCGCACTTCGCCGAGGAGTTCGATGCGGCCATCTTGTTTTGTGAAGGGGCGTTTTCGCTGATGGAGACCGACGAAAAGAACCATCGGATTCTCGTACATGCCGGCAAGGCGTTGCGGCCCGGCGGCAAGCTGCTCCTGACGACCCTGAACGCCCTGTTCCCGCTATTTCACTCCGTCAAGGAATTCTACGAGGCGACCGCATCCGGCGCGACACCCGACAAGGTGACGTTCGACCTGATGACGTTCCGCGAACGAGCCGACTTCACGTTCGCGGACGACGCGGGCCAATCGCAGACGATCCAGACCAACGAGCGCTACTACACCCCGGCCGAGATGCGCTGGCTGCTGGAGACGGCCGGATTCGCCACGGTGGACATCTTCGGCTGCCAGTTGGGCCAATTCAGTCGCGAGCAGGCCCTCACGCCCGATCACTTCGAGATGCTGGTGGTGGCCCAAAAAGGTCGGTAGCGCCGTGCGGGAAAGCCCCCGCGTGGCCTGCCAGACTTGCTTTGCCCGGCCGAGGCGTCACACGCATCAGGCAGGATCTCGCCGACGGTCCTCGTGCTTTCGGTGGCCCGACCGGCCCAGGCGAGACCGTGGTTGTGTTTCCGGCAAGCTCTCCGCCGTGTAGAATGGTTAGCCCTTCTTCTCACCGTGATCGGTGGGAAGTCGAGGCTGGTCGCCCCCTTGATCTCTTCTCGGTCGCTCGTCCCCAATGTCCTCTAGCCGCCTGGAAAAGCACTTGTTGGAGCCCGTCACCGGACACATGCGCACCGATTTTCCCCGGGTCAGCGTTGAGCAGACGGTTGGGGAGGCCATGGCCGCTGTGCGCGAGGGACCGTCCGAGGGACGGATCATCTACTTCTACGCGGTGGATCATGACGGCCGTCTGAAGGGGGTCGTGCCCACGCGCCGATTACTCCTGAGCCCGCTGGACCAGCGAATCGCCGAAATCATGGTCAAAGATGTTGTCGCCGTCCCCAAGACGGCGACGGTGCTGGATGCCTGCGAGTTCTTCATCCTCCACCGCCTTCTCGCCTTTCCGGTGATCGACGGCCAACGCAGGGTCGTGGGCATGGTGGACGTCGAACTGTACACGAGCGAACTGAGCGATTTGGATCGCACCGCCCGCAACGACCATCTGTTCCAGTTGATCGGCGTCCATCTTGCCGAGGCCCAGCAAACCAAGCCACTGATCGCGTTTCGCCACCGGTTTCCCTGGCTGGTGACAAACATCGCGGGCGGGATCGTGGCGGCGTTTCTTGCGGGCATGTTCGAGGTCGAGTTGCAGAAGGCGGTCGCCCTGGCGCTGTTCATCCCGGTGGTCCTGGCCTTGTCCGAAAGCGTGAGCATCCAGTCGGTCAGCCTGGCACTTCAGGTGCTCCACGAGCGACCGCCGACGCTGCGGAGAATTCTCGGCAAGGTGCGTTTCGAGTCGCTGACGGGAGTGCTTCTGGGGATCGCCAGTGCGGCCGTGGTCTCCGCAGTGGCCATGGCGTGGCTAGGCCAGATTCGCGTGGCGGTTGTTCTGCTTGGCGGAATCGCAGGCGGCGTGGCCTGTTCGGCGGTGCTCGGGGTGACGATGCCGAACGTCCTGCGGCTTCTGCGGCGCGACCCGCAGGTGGCCTCCGGTCCCGTGGCCCTGGCAACCTCGGATATTGTGACCCTCTTACTCTATTTTTCCCTCGCCCGCTGGCTTCTATGAAGATGGCGACGGGATTCCGTCCCTCGCCATTCCCTGCGCGACGGAGAGCCGCTAGGATATTGGGGTGCCCATTTCCATCCGTTCACGCAGGAATCCGCCATGAACTCTCGCCAGCGCGTGCTCGGCGCGTTTGAACGCCGCGGCTACGACCGCATCCCGGTGAAGCATGAAGGCACGCCGGAAGTGAACCAGATGCTCATGGACCACTTCGGCCTGAAGAACCTGGAGCAGTTGCTCTGCGTCCTGGGCGACGACTTCCGCTATGTGGAGCCGGTATATTGCGGGCCGGAACTGAAGACGTTTCCCGATGGCAGCGTGGAAGGCTACTTCGGCGAACGATACCGCTACGCCCAGTTCGAGGCCGGCCGCTACCTGGAGGCAAGCTACCTGCCGTTCGCCGGCGTCAACCGCCTGGAGGACTTGGATCGCTCGCATTTCCCCAGCGCCGACTGGTTTGACTACTCGACCGTGCGCCAGCAGGCCGAGGCGTTGCGCGAGCGGGGCTTCGCCGTGTGCATTGGCACCGCCGGCGACATGGATTTCATCAACAGCATCGCCCGGACGCGCGGCATGGAGCAAGTCCTGATGGACCTCATCGAGGACAACCCCGTGTACCTGGAGATCATGCAGGCCCGGTTCGAGTTCTTCTATGAGGTGCAGCGCCGCACCTTGGAGGCGGCCGGCGGCCTGGTGGACTTCGCCCACGCCGGCGACGACTTCGGCAACCAGCGCGGCCCGATGATTTCGCCGGCCATTTTCGAGCGGCATTTCGCGGCGAAGTACGGCGAGTATTTCGAGATGGTCCATTCCCACGGGGCCCGGACCATGATGCACATGTGCGGCTGCGTCGAGCGATTTCTGTCGCGGTTGATCGAGTTGGGGCTGGACGTCTACGACGTGGTGCAGCCCACCACGCCGTCGATGGACATCGCCGTGCTTAAGGAGCGATTCGGCGACCGGTTGACCTTCTGCGGTTCGGTGTGCGTACAGACCACGCTGGCCTGGGGTACGCCGCAGGACGTCGAGGGCGAGGTCCGCCGCCGCCTTGGCCTGTTTCCGCAAGGCGGGCTGTTTCTCGGGCCCACGCACGCCATCCAGGTCGGATCGCCGCTGGAGAACATCCTGGCTCTTTACCACACGGCTGGCAGCCTCGCCGAGACGATCGACGAGAAGATTCTGTCGCTGGGAACCGCGGCGGAGCAGAGCGACAAGATCAACCTGGCCAAGCTCTTCTGAACGCCACTGCGTGATTCAAGGCGGGACGCCCGGTTCGTAGTCCAGCCCGTTGAGTCCGGCATTCGCGTGCAGTCTCAGACGGCTGAAGTGTTACGGTTTGTCCACATTTCAGTTGCTCAGCGACAATGCAGCCGGGCAACGTTCTTGCCCCTCCGCAGGTTCTACCGATGATCGACAGAAATGGGGGGCCTTCCAGCGGAGCGCATCGAATCCATTTCTGACCTTGCCTAGTCGTGGGGGTGCTGATAGACTCCGCCCGCCGCGACCACTGACACCCAAAAAGGGTGGGGCAGAATGCGACTACGGTATGCATTCTGGATTCGTTGTGTGGGGTTTGGCGGATGTGATGGCAGGCGGGGCAGAACGATAGTCTCCCGGTGACGACGGCGATGGCTACAGAACCGACTCGGGCTGGCGGGCTCGAATGCGATGCAAGTGATCGTGACGCGGATCGCCTGAGGCATGGATCTCGTCGATCGGGGGCAGGCTATGGAGTTGCGACGGCACTCCGATTCGCGGCGCGGTTTCCACTGGATCTCCTGCGCGTGATGGTGCAACCGGTCGGAAACGCCTTTCGGGCCGCTTGGTGCCGGAGTTACTTTCGTGTGACGGCCGGCGCATACGTGACGAGTCCGTACATCTCCAGGCGTGCGCGTCTCGGAGAGGGGGTGTGTATAGGCCACCGCGTCATCGTCGGCCCCGAGGTGTCGATCGGAGATTGCACGTACGTGAATCAGGATTCGATCATCGACTCGGGAAGTGTGGGGAAGTTTTGTTCGATTGCGGCTCGAGTCTCCATCGGCCCATTAGACCATCCTACGCGGTTGTTCTCCACGCATCCCGGCACGTACTCGGAGTGCGCCTGGGGAATCGTTTCAGGGCCAAAGGCGTATTCACACAAATCACCGCCCGTAGTCGGTAGCGACGTGTGGATCGGCCGCGATGCGATCGTTATGAGGGGTGTATGCGTGGGCGACGGCGCGATCATTGGCGCGAATGCTGTCGTTACGAAAGACGTACCGGCGTATGCGATCGCTGTTGGCGTTCCAGCGCGAGTGGTCGGTCGCCGCTTCGACGAAAGGACGGTAGACGCGCTCCTGGCGACGCGTTGGTGGGATGATCCACTGGCACTGCGGCGGTTAGTCGCGCACGGGGTCGGCGCCGTTTCCCAGGTGAAGGCTATGGAAGCAGCTTGACCCAGTTCTACCAATTGCGATCCGATGTCCTCAGCTTCGCTCCAAGAGAGATCCTCGCCAATCCGAGCGCCGCGACACGACGCTGCCGATTGCAGCGCGCAACCTCGCGATCGCCAAGCGGCCATTTTCGTACGTCATGTCCCGTGGAACACGTTGGCGAACTTTGGAGGCCGGCTGTGGGCGGCGCTGCTGAACGTCGCGTGCATCCCGATCTACGTGGACGTGCTGGGGGTGGAGTCCTACGGATTGATCGGCTTCTATGCAACGCTGCAAGCCTCTTTGTTGATCTTTGACTTTGGCCTCAGCACGACGCTCGTCCGCGAAATGGCGAGGTTGTCGACCGAGGCGGCGTCCGCAGCGAACGCCCGCAACACGGTGCGGACTCTGGAAATCGTCTACTGGGTGGTTGGCGTGGCGATCGCCCTCGCCGTTGCCATGCTCTCGGCGCCCATTGCGCATTACTGGGTGCATGCGAACGCGCTTTCGCCTGAGAGAATCCAACGCGTGGTGGCGTATATGGGAATCACCGCCGCGCTTCAGTGGCCAGTCACCCTCTACACGGGCGGATTGCTCGGGCTCCAGCGGCAAGTCCTTTCGAATGTGGTCAACGGCGCGATGCTGACCGTGAGGTTCGTGGGGGCTGCCATCGCGATATCGTGGGTCGATAGCTCGATTGAGTCTTTCTTCGTGTCCCAAGTCGCGTCGGTGGGCTTGCACGTTCTCGTGGTCGCAATGATCCTCTGGCGGGTTCTTCCCAAAGCCGACTGCCGCGCCACCTTCCAGCCCGCCATCCTGCGTCATCTCTGGCGTTTTGCGGCGGGCATGAGCGGCGCGACGGTGGCAACTTTGGCCTTCGTGCAGATCGACAAAGTGTTCTTGAGCAGTTGGTTGACGCTTCGCGAATTCGGGTTCTACAACTTGGCCGCTACGCTGGGTGCCGTTCTTTTCATTTTCTATAATCCCGTCGGCACGGCGTTCTTTCCTCCTCTCTCCCGTTTCGTTGCGACGGGCAGGCACGACGCCCTCCAAGCGACGTACCGCACGGCATGCCGGTTGGTGACGTTGCCTGCCGTGCCAACGGCCTTGGTCATGTCCGTCTTCGCGCCGGAAACGGTCTTTCTCTGGACGCGGAACGCGACAACGACCGCGCACGTGGCTCCGCTTGTGTCACTGGTCATGCTCGGCGCTCTTCTGGGCGCGCTCACCTATATTCCGATCCTGACGCAGTGGGCCTACGGATGGACAAGCCTTACGTGGCGCGCGCACGCATGCGCAGCGATCGCACTCGTGCCCGCCGTGCTGGTATCCACCGCCTACCTTGGACCTCTCGGCGCGATGCTCGCCTGGGTTGTAATCCGGCTTGGACTTTCCCTGTTCATCATGGAACGGATGTACTCGCGGCTGTTGAGGGCGGAGCGGATCGCTTGGTACCGCGATGCCGTGTTTCGCCCGGTTGCCGCGTGTGCCATCACGTTGATCCCCGCGCGAGTCATGATCGATCGTCCATCGTCGGCAGCGATGTCTGGGGTCGTCCTTGCGGGAATGTGGGTGCTGGCGGTCCTGTCCTGTTCGCTGGCGACGCCGGCCCTACTCCAGACGCTACGCTCGCTCCTACATCCCACGGACATGACGGCTCCAAGCGATTATGCTTGAATACTCGTTTCTCACGTCGGCGACCATCGTGGTCGCGGTCATGGCTGCGCTGATCTACATCAAGACGCGCGACGTGTCCTACCTCGTAGGCATCGCCTTGATGTACTACTTCTCACTCCTGGCGGGGTGGTTCGTGATCGCCGAACGAACCAGTCTCGATCTTTCGGATTCCTTTGCCAATCTAGGCGCGGTGCTGTACCCGATCCATCTCGGCGAGACGTACGACTGGACACTGATCCTCTACACATCGTTCATCCTGGGCACGGAAACGGCGATTCTATATGCCGCACCGCGCGCTGTGGTCGGAGCGGGCGCCGCAACAGCCGCTCGATGGGTTTCTGTGCCGAAGATTCTCGCCATCGCGGCGATCTGCGGCGCGGCCTCGATCGTTCTGGTGCTTATCGTCACCGCGGATGTTGCCTCTGAGACGTCGTTGTATGTCGCCCACACGCAGTTCGAAAACGGCATCGCGAATGTCTACTCCGTTCTGCTGTTCCTGGGATCCGTGCCCAGCATCCTCTGCGCGGTTCTGTGCGTAACCCGGGAAGAGGGGCGGTTGCTGCGGTGTTCCGCCAGCCTCACGTCCAGCGTCGCCTGTGCGTCGCTCGTGCTTGCCATGGCTGCCTTCCGCGCCGTCATGGGCGGAAAGGGCGTCACCCTCCAGGCACTCGTGTTCGGCGTATGCCTGTACTGTATGAATTCGCCTCGTCCACGGTATAAGACCCTGGCCGCGATTTCGAGCGTCGCGTTGATCCTGATGGGGATCATGGATCAGACGCGAGGAATGTTGCCGGCCGAGATGCTTGAAGCCGTCGTGTCGTCGGGCGGCCAGATCGCGGCGGAAGGACTATACAACCTCTCGGGAAGTGGAGAGAAACTGGCGGCGCACACATCAATGTATGCCGTGCTTGACCAGGGATTGCCCTGCACCGGAGGGACAAGTGTCGTGAGCCTGGCCGCATCGTTCGTGCCGGGGTTCATCTGGCCAGACCGCCCGGAAGGTATTTACGAATACTATCACCGGTCTTTGGACCTGCCCGACAATCAGGGATTTACGATCCATCATGCAACGGGCTGGTATCTCAACTTCGGCGCCTGGGCCGTGCCGGTTGGCGGCGTCGTGTTTGGCTTGGTATGGAGTTGTCTGGCTCAGTTGTCATGCC
>CAZFKF010000089.1:0-10356 GCA_964518805.1 uncultured Planctomycetaceae bacterium
GGAGTTCGACGGGCATCGGGCCGGCTCGATGGGCGCGGCCGGGTGCCTGAGCTTCTACCCGACCAAGAACTTGGGCGGGGCCGGCGACGGCGGCATGCTCGTAACCAACGACGACGGCATGGCCCAGCGGCTCCGCCTGCTGCGAGTCCATGGCATGGAACCGCGCTACTACCACAAGGTCGTTGGAATCAACAGCCGTCTGGACAGTTTCCAGGCCGCCGTGCTCAACGTGAAGTTCCCGTGCCTCGACGACTGGACCCGCCGGCGCGAGGCCAATGCGCGGCGCTACGATGCGCTGTTCGTTGCGGCCGGGCTGGATCGCATTCTCGTTCTCCCCCGGCATTCGACCCGGTGCCGGCACGTATGGAATCAATACGTCGTGCGCGTGCCCAACGCCCAGCGCGACCGTATGCGAGCGTTCCTCGCCGAGAGCAAAATCGGCACCGAGGTCTACTATCCTCTCGGCCTTCACAGCCAGGAGTGCTTCCGGGAACTCGGGTATGCTCCGGGGGACTTGCCGGAGACCGAACGGGCCGCCCAGGAAGTGCTGGCCTTGCCGATCTTTCCCGAACTGACCGCCGACGAACAGGCATTCGTTGTCGACCGGATGGCCGCCTTTTTCCGAAGCGCGCCTCGCGGGCACGCCCTATCCGGCCCCAAGTTTCTCACGCATCCGCTCGCCCGAAAGAGCTAGCCGTCTCTTAGCGGTTTGTCACCACGGCGGCAGGGCCAGCGTGCCGCCTTCGACGGGCACGATGCAGTTGTTGACGAACCCCGCCTCGTCGCTCAGCAGGAACGCCACGACATGGGCCACGTCGGCCGGGGTTCCCATGCGACGCACGGGGATCTTCTTGGCCACGGCCGCGTAGAGGACATCCTTCGGCTGGTCCCAGCCCTCGCACGAGGCGGCCAGCATCGGCGTGTCGATCGTGCCGGGACTCACGCCGACGAACCGGATGCCCCTGGGGCTGTAGTCGGTGGTCAGCGACCGCATCAAGGCCACCAACGCCGCCTTCGACGCCCCGTACAAGGCATGCTCGGGAAACCCGATGTCGGCGGCTACCGACGTAGTGAAGCAGATTACGCCTTTGCCCTGCCGCTCCATGACCGGAATGGCGTGCTTCGTCAAGAGGATCGGCCCGAGCAGATTCACATTGACGACGGCATGGAAGTCATCGAGCGTGAGGGCCGTAATCTTCTGCGTGCGCAAGACTCCGGCGTTGGCAAAGGCGGCGTCGAGCCGCCCGAATCGCGAGACGGCCAGATCGACGGCGCTCTTCACGTCGCCTTCCTTGCTCACGTCGCCGTAGTGGAACACGCAGCGAAAGCCATTCTCCGAAAGGCGTTTTTCGAGGGCCTTGCCTTCGGCCTGCTGGATCGACATGGTCACCACGCTGGCCCCATGCTCGCAGAACAATTCGGTGCACCCCTCGCCGATTCCGGAGGTGCCGCCCGTGATCAAAATCACCTTGTCTTTCAAATGGCTCATGGTTCCGCTCCTGCTGGACAATGTCTAAGATCCCGTCGTGGCCTAGCACTACTGCGCAGGATTGGCGAAAAATGGGGACTGGCTCCGTGACGCAAGTCGGTTTACCGTGAGGGTGAGCGATGACGCCACGGTGCCTGTCCCCTTTTTTCGCCCGGCTGCGGGAAAGGGGACAGGCACCGTCGCCGTAAACTCCTTGAGCATCGCAGAGATCGAGCGTGGCGACGGAGCCAGTCCCCTTTCCAATCCTGCGCAGTAGTACTAGGGTCTTCGTGGGACTGGTGAGACCGGCTCGCCCGGTAGTGTAGCTTTTCGGGCCGGCGTTGAGTACCCACCCCATGCGCGTCCTTCAAGCGGCCGAGTCCGGCATCGCTCAGAGCGAGGCGCTGGGATCGAACAGCAGCGGAAAGAACTGGCCACCCATGGCTTGACCATTGGGAACCGGCGGAACGCCGTGCAGCAGGGGCAGATCGGAGGCGGAGCGGGTGCCGTCGAGGAAGAGGTTGATCACCACGGCCCGGCGCGGCCGGTCGGTGGCGTTCCCGAACGATCCGTGAACCATGAGCGGGTGGTGGAAGGCGGCATAGCCCTTGGGCAGTTCCGCCGGAATCGGCTTGAATTGGGCCTTCTGTTCTTCGCTGAGAACGGTCTGAATCGCCTCCATGCCGCCGGCCAGTCCGGTGACCGGCAACAACGGCCAGTGATGGCTGCCCGGCACGTAGTGCAGGCAGCCGTTTTCCTTCGTGGCGTCGTCCAACCCGATCCAGCAGGTGAGGTGCGCCATGGGCTGCGTGCGAGTCCAATACGAGTAGTCCTGGTGCCAGGCCACGACGCCGCCGTGATGCGGCGGCTTGCAGAACAACTGATCGTGCCAGAATCGCACGGCCCCGCCCAGCAACTGCGACGCGGCCACGGTCAGCGCCGGATTCCACAGCAAATCGTGAAACCCCGGCGCGATTCGCCATGCCCCCAAGGCGTGAAACAGGACCGTGCCGGCGTCCTTCGATTCATTCAAGTGATATTCGTAGAACAGGCCGTGGCCCGGGTGGCTTGGATCGAACAGCCCTTCCAACTCCTCGCGCAGGATGTCGACTTGGGTGTCGGAGAGCATCCGGACGCCCGGCAAATACCCTTCGCGGCCAAAGAACTCCACCTGCGAATCGCTGAGCCGATGGCGAGCCCAGTCTTGCAGGCTTGTGGGACGAGGAAAGAGGGTACCGACCGGGCCGTGACGTTGAGAGAGATCGTCGACCATGGTTTCTTGCTCGCAGGCGGCGGACAGGAGGTTTGGTGAATGCTACGGCCCGGCGCCCAAGAGGCAAGGCCCGCCCAACCCCTCGGTCAGCGGTCATTGCCTGGACGCTGGCGCGGCGGAATCGGTCGCCGGCGCCTTTGCCGGGGCTGGCTTCGGTTGCGAGGGCTGAGCCATCGGCGGAAGCCGGTCGGCGAGACAGCCGGCGTCGCGACCGTCGCCGGCCGCGCCGCGTGCGGCGTTTGTGGGAGTGGCCGAGGTGCTGAGGGCGTAGTCGCCGGGCACGCGAGCGGGAATGGGGCGATCCTTGTCGGGAAGTTGCTTCCATTGGACCTGTCGCCAACTGGGTGCATTTTCCCGCTGGGCGGTCCAGTACTCTCGCCAGGCGTCGAACGACATCGTCTCCGACGACGACGATGCGGCACCGCCGAGTCGGATGCTCCAGAGACTGCCGAAGTCTTCGTAGAAGTTCCGCTCTCCGTTCCATGCAAACGACTGGCGCGCTGCCTCGACACTCGGCGCCCCGACGTGCTCGATGAGAGATGCGGACGGACTCCCAACCAGGATACTGTTGCGGCAGTCGATCTGCGTCGTCAGCAGCCGTGAGCCTGAGGTGCGCTGCACAAACCGGCAGAGTCCCAGCGGAACGACGGCGGTAACATGTTGCAGTCCGATCTGAACGGTCTCCCCGGGCTGTGTCGCGCGATCCCCGCCTTCCGCCACCAGCAGTCGTTCTGTGGTGACCAGAAGTCCGTTCTCCCAAGAGAACTGAATCGGCCACAGGTCATGGGCGCACAGGGCCACGGCCTCACCGCGAAGCGTGCAATCGACCAGGGCGATGGTCACGCCCTGCGGTGCGACGGCCGAGTCCCGCGAAATGACGCCTCCCGATCCCGGGGCTGCCCTGACGCGGAAGAAAGCCACGTCGGGATGATACGCGCTTCGCGGGCCGGACGTATTCTGGATGGTCAGGGAGCACTTCTCTAATCGAATGGATTCCGCAGGTCGGCTTTCCAGCAGCGACCATTGGTCCGACGTAGCTTCGTGGGGAACCTCCAGGATCAAGTCCACGTTTATCAGCGTCAACTGGCTGCCGCTCAAGCTCAGCATGGCCTGGAACCGCATCGACGCATCCATGTCTGCCGGCCGGAAAACGACGGTTGGCCGGTACCCCTCCCCCGCGCGGATCGTCAACTTGAGATTGCGAAGGCGAAGGGGCATCTCCTGGCGCGGCCCGTTGAACCGCAACTCAACCACGTCGCCCGTCCTCGCCGCCGCGCACGCTGCCGAAAGGGTCGCGAATCGATTCGCCCCTGGCTCGACCGGACCGACGATCAAGACACCAACCGTGGGCTCCGCTCGGGCGCCGGGGGGCGCCACGCCAGTTCCGGAGGTGACAGGCGTGGACGCTGACCTGGACTTCTCTCCTCCGGCCTGCGAATTGCCGGCGGCTTCGCTCACCGACGCCGCGTTTGCAGAAGGCTTCGAGGACGAGGCGGGCAAGGCCAGATCGGGGCGTATTTCCTGGCCAGGGGGCGTGGCGCCGGACGGTTGGGCGGTCGCGGAGGAACCCGCCGCGCCGGCAACGCCGTCTCCTTGTGGCGAGGCGGATGTCTTGGGCTCACCGGGCGGATCTGTCGCGGTGTTGGCAGCAGGCGGCTTCTTGGTTGGGGTATCCGTCTCGGGGCCTTGGGATGCGCCCTGCGCTTCGGTGCGTGAGGGTGCCGCCGCGTCTGATCGCGGCTTTCCTTCACTCTGTGCAAGCGTCCGGCTTCCCTGCAACGCCAGGGACGGCTCAGGAGGGACGCTCGAAGACTCTTCAATGCGCATCCGGTACGCGTCGAGATCGGTCGACGCCGGCGGCGGCGACCACAGGAAGTGCATGGCCAGGACGGCGATGCCCAATACGGCCGCCGGCGCGATCCACGGCAAGTGTCGCTCGAGAAGAGAAATGCGGACCTGAGGGTCCGACACCCAACTCCTTTCTCCGGGCCCCGCCGGGTGTAACCCCAACTCTTCGGCAAGCACCACCAAGGCTTCGATGAGCTGATGGGGCGTCTGGAAACGCCGGCGAGGATCCTTCGCCATCATGCGTCGCAGTAGACGCGAGGTCGCCAACGGCAGTTCTGGGCGGAAATGCCTGACGTCAGGCGGCTCTTCAGCCTGGTGCTGCAAGAGCTTCTGGAGCACCGTCCCTTCGGCAAATGGGGGGCGGCCCGCCAGCATGAAGAAAAGCGTGCACCCGAGCGAATAGATGTCGCTGCGCACGTCGGCGGTGCGTGGATCGCGGGCCTGCTCGGGAGAAATGTAGTCAAAGGTCCCCAGCGTCACCCCACTCGCCGTCAGGTCTCCCTCGCCTTCGCTGAGTTTCTGCAGCCGGGCGAGTCCCAAGTCGATAAGCTTCGCTTGGCCTCGGCTCGTGATCAGAATGTTCGATGGCTTGATGTCGCGGTGAACGACGTTCTGGGCTACGGCGTGCGAGAGGGCCTCGGCCACCTGGAACGTGTAGCTGATCGCCTCGGCCAGCGGCAAAACCCCTTTCCTTTCCACGAGGGTCCGGATGTTCATCCCCTCGATGAATTCGAAGACGATATAGGGAATGCCGTCCTCATCGCCGGAATGATAGACGTGGACGAGGTTCTCGTGGTTCAAACGCGCCGCGGTTTGCGCCTCGTTGCGGAAACGGAGCAAGACCTCTCCGTCGGCCGCCTGCTCGCGAGAGAGGAGTTTGATGGCCACGGTGCGAGCCAACGCCATGTCACGGGCGCGGAACACTCGCCCCATGCCCCCCCCACCTACGCACTCCAGCAGTTCGAAATTGCCAAACCGGGTTCCGGGCCCCAGTCGCTCGGGAGCAGGTGCGGTTGCGGCGACTTCCATCGGACTGCGAGTCGAAATCACCGTTGGCTCTTGGTCCGCCGATACAAGCGGCGTTACCCCGACCGCCTTCGGTCGGCTCCCCGACGACTCGCTCGGAGACTCCGAGGACGGCATGGACTGCGACGATCGAGTGCTGAATCCAGAACCACTCACTGCCAAGCTTTGAATCCAAGCCAACGGAAACCCGCGGTACGCCGCACCTCATCCGGGCAAGTCGCGCCCGCATTAGGGTGTGCCGCAAGGATTGAATCGCGCGCCGTGTCCCTACCGCGGCGGCAAGAAGATCACCCCATCTATCCTAATTCACTGAAAAGTCATAGTCAAATCCCTCACAAGAGCTGAATGGTCCGGGGCATTGGGCCAGCGCGATCGCTTAACATGCCGGTGTGCCAGCCCTATAATCCGGGACAAGCAAGGGACTCCCCCGGACCCGACGATCCCCATGTTCAACACGCTACCCGAGGATTCGTGATGATGCAACCTACGAACCAGAGTCTTAATCGACGTACGTTCTTGAAGGCCGCCGGTGCCGCGACGACAGTTCTCGGACTCAGGGGAATCCAAGATCAGCCGCTTTGGGCCGGCGAGCAGCCGACGGGTTGCCCGCACGCGGAGGCGCTCGGCTGGCATCTCGGATGCCAGGCTTACACGTTCAACCGCTTCACGTTCTACGAGGCGATTGACAAGGTCGCCTCACTCGGCCTCCGGTACATCGAGGCATACCCCGGCCAGAAACTCAGCGCCGAACAACCGGACGTCAAGGTGGGAGAAGGGATGTCGGCTGCGGTTCGCAACCAGGTCAGGAAGAAGTTGGAAGACTCGGGCGTGCAACTGGTGTGCTTTGGCGTGGTGGGTCTCTCCAAGGACGAGGCTGCATCGCGCAGGACATTCGAATTCGCCAAGGACATGAAGATCCAGACGATTGTCTCCGAACCTGCCCCGGACGCCATGACGCAGGTCGCCGATTTGTGCGACGAGTACGGAATCAACGTGGCAATCCACAATCACCCTAAGCCGTCGCACTACTGGAATCCGGACACCGTCTTGGCGGCGTGCAAGAACCTCTCCAAGCGAGTCGGCGCCTGCGCCGACACCGGCCACTGGATGCGGTCGAAAATCGACCCGATGGAGGCCATCAAGAAGCTTGAGGGCCGCATCATCTCCTTCCATTTCAAAGACCTCAACGCGCATGACGAAAGTGCCCACGACGTCCCCTGGACTACGGGTAAGGGGGATGTGAAAGGTTGGCTCAAGGAGATTCACCGCCAGGGATTCAAAGGCGTCTTCTCTGTGGAATATGAGTACCACTGGGAGAATTCCGTGCCCGAGATTGCCCAGTGCGTCACGGCATTCGACAAGATCGCAGCGGGCCTGGGCCAGTAGCGCTGGACTTGGTCCCACGATGCGGAATTCTGTCTGGGCCCTCCGATCAGGAGGGCCTTTTCGTGCGCGTCTCGGCGTGTTTGACGAATCCAAAGTCCTCGTGTCACGCTGGCGGCGCCGCCCGCACCTTCCGGGTCCGCTTGTCGTGGTCGGGTTCAGCACGCATTCGTTGCGGAGTATCAAGCGGCCAGACAACGAAACGCGGCCTCTCAAGGCAACTGACTATCGATTTAAGTAGTTTAACAACAATCGCTTACGACATATTCTCAGGATTTGACTGGGAAGTCACGGCAAAATCGATGGACACTTGGTTTTTGTGACTCCAAGAAATGCAAGCACCGATGTCATTGCTATCACATTACTTACGGCACGGACTTCACTGTCGCAGGCGAACGTGTCATGACGACAACCTAGTCGCGACCCCAACCAAGCGTTTGTTCGACTTTTAAGCACTACTGCCTATTCTACGCACAAATCCGTGCGTTTTATGGATGTACACCACTCGTCAGATGTATTCAACACAACTCCTGCCTAGATCTCGCGCACGGACACTCGCCCGACTCGCGGTCGTGTACTCAGATTCCATTCGTGCGGGGGGAATGATCTCGCGGTATACACTTGCGGCGACGGGTTGGCCGGAAACCAGCCCACATGCCGACACCCCCCTAACGGATTGAGGATCGCAGAAATGCTCGAGGCCGAACACGCGACAGACTACGGGACGCAAGATGCGTTGCAGCGAGAGGTATATCAGACTGCCTACCGCCTCTTCCGAGGCAATCCAGACTGGGTCGCCTTCTTCCGCGACGTCCTAGGGGTGCATGGCGTCGTGCGGCGATGCTACGGCTCGAGCGAGGCTTTGGCTGAGTTCGAACGGACCGAGACGTATTCCGAGATCCAGCAGATGCTGAAACGCTTGCGCGAACGAGCAACCGAAGTGGCCGCGCCTCAAGAGCCGACGCGGGTCATCACGGTGCGCCTGCCCATGAGCCTTCACGATTCCCTCAGGGAAGAGGCCCACGAGCACCGCACGAGCATGAACAAGCTCTGCATCTCCAAGCTGCTCCAGTTCATCGACAGCGGCCTGGTGCCGTCCGACACCCCGCGGGGGCGTACAAAATAGGACTCCGAAGTCGACATGTAAGCCGGGTTTTGTTCCCGCGTCGAAGACGCGGGCGATGACCATTTCTCTAGAAGGCCGATTACTCGGCCCTTCAAGCGGTCTACCCGGAGGTCCGTGGCGGGCCGGGCCGACCCGCGGGAAACAGCCGGCAATCGTGTTGCACGGCCGATCCACTGCCTCCTGCTTGACCTTGCTCCGGGTGGGGTTTGCCTAGCCAAGCCGGTTGCCCGACCTGCTGGTGAGCTCTTACCTCACCGTTTCACCCTTACCTCGCGAGGTCGCCCGCGAGTTGCCTCACTGGCTCCCGCCGCGCGGCGGTCTGCTTTCTGTTGCACTTTCCCTGGCCTCACGGCCGGTGGGTGTTACCCATCACCCTGCCCTTCGGAGCCCGGACTTTCCTCTCGCTTCAAACGGTTCAAAGCCGATGTGGCGGCTCCTCCCGTCTCGGCCAGCGGTCATCCTGTCGACTTCGGAAGTCCACTTGAACGATACGGTGAACTCGACGTATCGAAAAGGGGGGGTAGGGCTGCATCAGCCAGTGTCGCCGCTTGGCATGGATCTCGTGCCGCTGCAATTCAAAGACAGTGCTTACTCTGCCAGGAATTGCGCCGTACGAGTTCCGCCTCCACGGCCAACCTCGCTGCTGATCGGTCGAGACACCACTCCGGCCCAACCAAGTACTCGGGTGGAGCGCTGCCGCCGATGCGATCAATGACGCAATGCTCGGGCGTCAATTCAAGGAAATCCGCGGCGTACGCGGCAAATTCAGCCAGGCTCGGCAACGAAACCGAACCGTCGCGAACGAGATCCCCTAAGTGCGTTCCGCGGACCGCATAAAGGTTGTGGAGTTTCACCGAATGAGCTCCCGAGCCCGCGACGATTCGTGCCGTGGTCCGGACGTCCTCGCGACTTTCCCCAGGTATTCCGAGGATCAGGTGTACGCCGAACGCCAATCCTCGCTGACGGGTTCTGGCAGCAGCGTCGTGGAACAATTCGACCCCATGCCCTCGATGAAGCCATGCAAGCGAGCGATCGTGGATGCTCTGTAAGCCATACTCGACAAGGAGCCACGTTCGCCTGGCGAGGTCAACCAAGACATCGAGCACCTCGTTGGGAACGCAGTCGGGACGAGTCCCGATCGCCAAGCCAACGACGGCTGGGTGGTTCGCTGCCTCGAGAAACACCGTCCGCAATCGATCCACCCCAGCGTAGGTGTTCGTGGCCGGCTGAAAATAGGCGAGAAAGCGTTGCGGCCCGTGGGGGCGGCGAAGGCGACGAATCGCCTCCTCGATTTGAGCGGTGACGGACAGACCTCGGAGTCGTCGACTGGGGCTGAAACTGTTGATGTTGCAGAAGATACACCCGCCGACGCCGACTGTGCCATCGACGTTGGGACAAGTGAAACCAGCGTCGACGCTGATCTTGCCAACACGGCAACCGAATTGGCGCCGAAAGAACCAGTTGAGACTCTGATATCTCAACCCCGCCAAACCCCATCCTGTGGAGGGGAATTTCATGAGCCACGCCTTGATTGACGGCAACGAGAACCACGTCTAAACTATTACGATGAGCTAGTTTATCCTAGTTTCGCCGTTGGACTCTCACAAGGACTCGAAGGCCATGTTGGGTGAGCTTATGCCGCAAGGCGGGGGCGATCCAATCCCCTTGTTGAAAGAAGTCCTCCTTGTGGGTCGAAGAGAAAGCTGCGACATCGTTCTGCGATTCGCCAATGTCTCGGCTCACCACTGCCAGTTGGTCTTGTCGGGCGGGTATTGGTACGTGAAAGATCTGAAGAGCAGCAATGGGGTCAAGGTGAATGGCGTGCGCATCGCCGAGAGACGCATTGACCCCGGCGACACGCTCTCCGTCGGCAAGCACAACTATACGGTCCACTACTCCCCCACCGAGCTAGGAGCCATCGGCCCACCAGTGACCGATACCTTGGACAACGAAGTCTTCTCCAAATCGCTGTTAGAGCGTGCGGGGTTGGAGCGAGGCAAATCCGCCGCCGAGAAGTCGGATCTGCTTCACGAGTACCGGGACTTGATCGAAGACGCTACGAAGCAGCCGAAGCCATAAACATCGCCGTGGCCACGGGGCCCGATTCAAAGTCTGCATGGGCAATTCGAAAAGGAAGATTCGGGCTGACTTTCGCAAGAACCGCACCTACCGCACCCGGCGCACCGACTTGACGCGCGAGTTTCAGCGGCAGGACCTCGAAGACGATGAATC
>CAZFKF010000090.1:0-10289 GCA_964518805.1 uncultured Planctomycetaceae bacterium
CCGTGGCGGCCCTATCATTCGAGGATACATCCGGTCCAGTTCCGCGCCTGGTTCGACTACTCGGGCGGGGGAATGACCGATTGGGGCGCGCACCACTTCGACATCGCGCAGTGGGGGCTGGGCATGGACCACAGCGGCCCGGTGGAAATCGCCCCGCCCGATGGCAAAGACCGGAAGCACCTGGTGTTCACATACGCCAACGGCGTCACGGTCCATCACACGGGCCACGACGTCGGCCAGGGCGTGACGTTTTTCGGCAGCGAGGGCCGTGTGAACCTGATGGCCGTGTCCGGGCGGGCCATCTTTGAGCCCAAGGAACTGGGCCGTCAATGTCGCGACCTGGAAACCCAGAGCCACGATCTCTTGGCAAACAGGGGGCACTACGCGAATTTCCTCGATTGTGTCCGCACGCGGCAAAAGCCGGCGGCGGACGTAGAGATTGGCTGTCGGACGGTGACGGTCTGCCATCTGGCCAACATCGCCCACGCCCTGAAACGCCCGCTCCGGTGGGATCCGGTGAAGGAGGAGTTCCCCAACGACGCGGAGGCCAACCGTTGGCTGGCGCGCGCCCACCGCGAGCCGTGGCAGATTTGACAACCCGTCTTGGAATTGGCGACCACGAATGAACACGAATACACATCGCTATCAGGCATGGATGAGTATCGCCGTCCTTGTGTTTGCCTGCGGCGCGCTCCCGGCTCTCACCGCTGAAGTCGCGCCGGGACCGGCCGCCCTCGAGCAAGCCTTCACCCGCCTCCAGTCCTTCGATTGGGGGCAGAGTCTCGACACGCTCAGCGCTATCGAGGACGCCGTCCTCGCCACTCGCACCAACCCGGCGGCGCGACGTGAATTGGAGCAACGCCTGACCGCCTGTCTCGGCAGCTCCGCTCCCGTCGCGGCTAAACAGTACGTCTGCCGGAAACTCAGTCTGATCGGAACGGAGGCGTCGGTTCCCGCACTCGCCGCTCATCTCGGCAGCGCGGAGCTTTCGCACGTGGCCCGACTTGCGTTGGAGCGAATTCCAGGCGCCGCCGTGAGCGAGGCATTGCAGGGCGCTTTGCCGCGTGTGGCGGATCCTCTCAAGGTCGGCATCATCCAGTCGCTGGGCGCGCGTGGCGATGCCCAGGCCGTCGGTGTGCTCACCGATTTGCTCAAGCACGGGAACAACGCTGTGGCGGGCGCTTCCGCCACGGCGTTGGGGCACATCGGGACTCCTGAAGCGGCGCGGGCGCTTGCCGCGTTCCACCAGACCGCACCGCCGCCGCTGCGCCCCACCGTGACGGATGCGTGGCTCCTTGCCGCTGAACAACTGCTTCGCCGCGGCCAGCGGAGCGAGTCGCTGACGATCTACCAACACCTCTTCGCCACTGCCGGCGATGACCGCATCCGGATCGCCGCGTTTCGCGGGTTGGTGAACGCCGAACCCGATCAGTCCTTCGCTCGACTGTCCGGCGCACTGGCTGGCAACGACGATGCGATCCGCACCTTCGCCGCTAGCCTGATCGTCGATTGGCCCGACGCGGCTGAAGTTCGGCGTCTTGCCGACACTCTGGGCAATTACCCTCCGTCTGCCCAGGTGGTGATGCTGGGGGCCTTCCGCCTTCGCCGTGAGGCGTCAGCGCGTCCCGCGGCACTTCAGATGACGCAAGCGGCCAGCCCACCGGTTCGCGTCGCTGCGCTGAGAACCCTGACGGTGATCGGAATCGCGGCCGACGTGCCCTTGCTCGCCCGGACGGCCGCAGAAGGAAAAGCCGAGGAACGCGAAGTCGCGCGGCTGGCCTTGGCGCAACTGCCGGATACCGGCGTCAATCGCGTCCTCATCACGGCCTTGGCCCGGGCTACACCGGCGATTCAGGTCGAGTTGCTTCGCGCCCTGACGGCGCGCGGCACTCGTGAGGCCACCACGGATGTGGCCGCCTGTTTGAACCATCCCAACGTCGAGGTTCGGCGAGCCGCGGTGGATGCCTTAGCCGAACTTGGCACCGAGGCCCAGGTGCCACACCTGGCGCAAGGTCTCAGGACCGCCGCCCCGCCAACGCACAACCGAATTGAACGGGCTCTCAAAGCCATCCTAGCCCGCACGGGCCCCAAGAGTCTCGATGCGCTGCTCAAAGAGCTTCAAGAAGCCCCGCCGGAAAGCCGCGCGGTCTTACTGCGCGTTGTGAGCGGCGTGCCGGAAACGCGGTCCTTGACGGCCGTGCGAGCCGCCCTCCGGGATCGCACACCCACCGTGCGCGAGGCCGCGATGCGCGTCCTGGCGGAATGGCCGAAGGCTGACGCCGCACCGGACTTGCTTCGCTTGGCTCGCACGGCAGACAATCCCACGTGGCGTACACTCGCGCTGCGCGGCTACGTGCGTCTGTCGCGCCAGGCCGCGGTTCCCGCCGCGGAGAAGGTCCAACGGCTAGCTGAAGCGATGGCTCTTGCCGGCAACGTCGACGCGAAGCGCCTGGTCATCTCCGGATTGGCCGAAACGAACGATCCAGCCGCGCTCAAGCTCATCGAGCCTTGTTTGACCGATAAGAACCTGGTGGAGGAAGCCAGCCTTGCCGTCGTGCAAGTGGCAGCCCGCCTGAATGCCCAGTCGAAGGACGACCAGACCCGGGCGTTGCGCCAGGTGCTGAAGCAGTCCGGGAATCGAGACATCCAGACCCAGGCTCGGGAGCTTCTGGAGCGTTTGGGAGTCAAAGCGGATTGAGTTCTCACACAGCACGGATCACGTTTAATGCCAAGACACGTCAAACACATCGCCTTCCTCAAATTCAGCCCCTCCTGCACCGCCGCGGACATCGCAGAGGTGTGGCGCCTCATCGAGGATCTCCGGAAACGAATTCCCGGCATCCTCGACTTTACCGGGGGGCCGAACGTCAGCACCGAGGAGCTGGATCAGGGCTTCATGCACAGCTTCGTGATGGTTTTCGAGAGTGCCGCCGCCCGCGATGCTTACTTGCCGCATCCGTCGCATCAGGCGGTGGTGCAGAAGCTCATGCCCAGGCTGGAGGCCGTCATCGTGTGCGACCACGAGTTTGATGCCTGAGCACGCAGGTACCTGGGTATAGCCGCCGGTCCTTACCCGTCCGCGAACGCTGACGTGCCAGTCTGAGAACGGCCGTTTGAAGTGTGTTTCGCCTCATGAATGAACGAGCACGGAGGCAACTTCATCGACAATTGTCTGCGCCGGTTTGTCCACAACTCGCAGACGCAGAACACTCCGGCCGTACGTGAACTCGACGCGGAGGGGGCGCCACGCTACAATGGTCCGTGCTGCTTGCCTGAATCGGATCTCGGCTGGCGGCAAACGGCAAGTGCGCATCTGGTTGCGGACTTCCGGCAATTGGAAAATGCCCGGTGGAATCCCACGGATTCCGTCCAGATCGCGACCAATAGACTCAGCAGAGTACGAGGAGACGCATGAAAATTGCTCTACCGTCCAGCGGCACGGAGGTCGATGAGCACTTCGGCCATTGCCAATGTTTCACCATCTTTGAGGTTGATGACGAGAACAAGATTGTATCGGAAGAGACCTTGACTCCCCCGACCGGCTGTGGGTGCAAGTCGAGCATCGTCCCACAACTGGCCAGGATGGGAGTATCGGTGATGCTGGCTGGCAATATGGGTGGCGGGGCTGTGAACGTGCTGGCGAGCAACGGAATCAGAGTAATTCGAGGCTGCTCCGGTGACGTTCATGAAGTAGCTCGGGCGTGGTTGGCAGGGAAGGTCGATGATTCAGGGGCCAGTTGCCAGTCCCACAACTCCGGTGGCTGTCCGGGACATTCGTAGTCGCATCCTGCAACAGTCGAGAGGATCGGCCGTGAAGAAGATCTCACGAAAGGCCTTTCTTGTTGGTGGTGCGACTGCCGCAGCCGTAGCCGCGGCAGGTGCTTGTCTGTGTACGAAAACAGGCCGGGCAACGATCTCCGGAGTGGGCGCTACTCCAAGTATCGCTCCTGATGCCTACGACATTGAAGAAGACGGGACCGTCAGGATATGCCTTGACAAGGTGCCCGAACTCGCATTCGTCGGAGGGGCTGTCAAGATCGTGGATGCGAAGATCAACGATTCCTTGATTGTCGTTCGGGAAACCGACGACATTTATGTGGCTGCATCCATCAAATGCACGCACCGCGGTGTTGAGGTCGAATACCGCGCGGAAGAAAAGTGCTTCAAGTGTGCCAGCCTCGGAGGAAGCACTTTCAAGAGCAACGGCGAAAATATCCGTGGATTTGCGAAACGCCCTCTGAAGACATACCCGATTTCTTGCAAGGACAACCTCTTGGTGGTCCGACTGTCCTAGCCTCTTGCGAGAACAGTGACGTCCGGTTTGACCTACTTCTCGACGGGAAGCTCCGGGCGCGCGGACCACTGTGTCCAACTTCCGTCGTACCATTTCACGTTGCTGTATCCGAGCAGACGGGTCAGCACGAAATGGGTCTGGGTGGCCTGGTGACCGGTTCGGCAATAGACGATCACCGGAGTGCTCTTCGAGGGAATCAGGGGCTTGTACGCGGCCTCCAATTCCTCGACGGTCTTCAGGCGTTCTCCGCTGCCAAGATCCGACTTGAAGGGCCGGTTGACGGCTCCGGGGATGTGCCCGGGGCGAGCCTCGTCCGATTTCTCGCCGCGGTAGAACTCGGCCGGGCGGACGTCCAGGAGCACCGTCTTCTTGTCACCGATTCGCTCCGCAACCGCTTTGGCGTCGACCGTGAACGGATCTGGGTCGGAGCGAACCGGATACTGGCTGGGTCTGACTTCCGGAAGCGCGGCCGAAACAGGACGTTTCTCACTCACCCATCGGGAGAAACCGCCGTCCAATACGGCCCACTTCGCGTGGCCCAAGCGAGCCAGGGCCATGCCCACCAGAGTCGCATCGCGCACGCCGTTGCCCAGGTCGACCTCGTGCGGGCTGTTGCCGTAGACGAGCACGACGGTGTCGCCGGGCCGAACGCCCATGTTCGACATGTGACGTGCCAACATGTCGGCCGGCAACAACATCGAAGGAACGCCGTCCACGACGCCGCGAAGACTCTCGGGGTTGAGCGAGATCGCCCCCGGGATATGGCTGGCGTTGTACTTCGGCTGCGCTCGAACGTCCACGATTCTCAGATCCGGGCGGCTCAGATGATCGGCGAGCCATTGGGTATCCACCAGGGCGGCAACTCCTTCCGACGTCTTGACGGCGGAAGTCGCCGTCGACATGGGAGCGGAAGGCGCCGGGGCCGAATCCGTCGCCGCGCGTCCGTCCGCGAGAAAGAACGCCCGCCACGCGCGGACTCTCGCGGCGTCCTGCGGCGAGAGCGGCTCCGCGCGCAAGGAGACCGGCTTGAGGCAGCGTTCCATGAAGCCCTGGAGGCCGTCGGTCAACAGGTAGGCGTTTCGATATCCCAGTTGACTCAGGACGTCGCGGGCCTGAGCCGGATGCGTCATTCCGTTCGAGTAGAGCACGATCGTTCCGCGGTTCTTGTGGGGCGCAAGCGTTTCGGGAAGATCCGGCAATGCAACGTGGATCGCGCCACGGATGTGGAAGGCCGCGTACTCCGCCGGGGAACGAACATCGGCGACCAGAAGATCCCTTTCGCCCGCCAGGAGACGGTCGGCCAATTCTTCCGGCTCGACGTGGTCTTCGGCGGCCTCGATGCTGCGGAGCAAATCGATGCGATCCGCCGCGGCCGCTCCCGCAGGCGACGAGCCCGAAGGCTCGGGCAGAATGAACAGGGCGGCGGCGAAGACGGCCATGGCAAGGCTCATGGCCTTGAGCAGCGGGCTGCCCAGATGGCGGCCGCCGCCGGCATTCCGTTTTTCGACCCACTCGGCGAAATGGAAGGCCGCCACGGCGATCAGGGTGAATGCGAGGGCGAACACCGCGCGCGGCACTCCAAACGCCACCGACGGTTCTGCCGGCTCCCCCACGACGCCGCCTTCATGAGACGCCGGAACGATGCCGACCGCGCCGAGAATGCCGAAAAGCTCATTGAAGCCGACGGCTCCGAGGACCGTGCCCAGAAGGAACACGACGGCGTCGATCTTGCCGCTGGCGGCTCCGACCGCGCCCGTGCCCGGACACCATCCGCTCATCACAAATCCGACACCGAAAAGCAAGCCGCCGAGAATTTGGGTCCTGTAGACCGTCGGCAGGGCGTAAACCTGCTCGCGGGCAATCCAGCCCAAGGCAAAGGCGTACGACAATCCCAACATGGCGGTAATCACCGCAGTGAACATGACCTTCAACACGGTCATGTCGCGGAAGTAGAAGATCCCGGCCAGTTTCCGCGAACTGCCGAATCCTGCTCGCTCGAGGACGAAGCCAAACGCCAGCCCGATCACCAAGGCGGCGAACATGGCCGCGGGGGAATCGAGTCGTTCTACGCCGAAGAAGGTTTCAATCATGCCATTGCCTCCTGAAGAACCACGCCGCAGCGTAGCCGCCCGCGAACACGCAGACCATGAACGCCAGGCTGCCGTTGAGGAGCATCGCGCCGCCGCTGAGGGCCTGGCCCGACGTGCAGCCGTTGGCTAGCCGGCTGGCGAAGCCTACGAGGACTCCCCCGAGAAGTGCCAGCAACAGTCGAGGTCTGGCTCCAAAGGCACGGCCCCTTTCCACGCCAGGATCGATCCGTCGGGCGAGCACGGCCGACAACAGCCCTCCCACGAATACGCCGGCGAACATGAAGACCAGGTAATAGTGGAGGAGGCTTTTTCCCTCTTCCACCCAATGGCCGAAGTAGTCGCTTTGCGCCACGTGGCCCGGCACGGCGCACTGCTCCAGGAAAGCGCCCAGCCGGGCCGGCCCCGCCGAGGCGCCCAGGCCCGCGCCCAGGATCAGGAACGACGCCAGCAACGTTGCGCCGAGCAGCAGGCCGGCGACATACGGGTTCCAGTAGGGGGCCGGTTCGAGGCCGCTTCCGTTCGATCGCGATGGGTTTTCGTCGGTCATGGCTAGCACCCCGCACTCTTCTTCTTGGGTTTGGCAGGCCTGGCCGGCTCGGAAGCCGCGGGCACGGCAGCCGGAGCAGCCGGCGCAACCGTCGGCGACGCTTTCGCGGACGCCGGACCGCGCACCGCGACCGGCGAGGCCGCTCCGCTCAGTTCCGTCTCGGACCAGTAGGCGGCCAGCCCGCCATAGAGCACCTTGACGACGCGTTGCGTCTTCTGTGACAGGATACCGCCGACCATCATGGCCAGGGTCCCGTCGCGGTCGACGATCACCAGCGGGCCCACGCCCGCAAGGTACGCCGGGTTATTCATCAGGTCCGCGATGTCCACGTTCCGCGAACCCGGCAGGCTGTAATCGGCGTACTGCGACGCCGGCCGGATGTCGACCAACTGGAAGGTCCCGGGCAGATCCATCAGCAGGCGTTTGAGTTCCGCGGCCGAAATGCGTTCTGCCAACCGGATCTCGCGTTGGGCCGTGCCGGAAACGGCGCCGCCCTTGTTGGCTTCGAGGACCGGCAGGCCGGCGCCGATCCAGGCCTCGCCGCCTCCCGCCAGGCTGGCCACCTGATGGAATCCGGCACGCTCCAGAATGCCCACCGCCATGTTCGAGCGGTAAGCGCTGTTGCACACCGCCACGACCGGCTGCCTGCGATCCAGCTTGCCCGCTTTCTTGGCCAGTTCGCTCAGCGGAATATTGACGACCGTGCCGATCCGCACGCCCATCCACTCGGCGGGCTGACGAACGTCGAGCACCACGGGCGACTCCTTCGACTGCATTTGAGCGTACAGCTTCTGGGGCGGGATCATCTCGCTGGCCTTGACGGGCAGGCCCGCCTGCTTCCACGCCTCGAAGGTCATGCACGCAACGCGGTTGTCCGATCGGTTGTAGCCGACGCGGTGGAGACGATGGCAGGCCTCGACCAGATCCTTCTCCTTGCCGCACAGGACCAGCTTGGCCTCCCAGGGCGCCATGATGCCTACCCAGGTCTCGAACCGGCCTCGCAGATCGATGTTGACCGAATTGGGGACATGGGCGGCGGAGTATTCGACGGCGCTCCGGATGTCGACCACGTAGTGTTTCGCGGAGTCGGTCAGTTCGACGCTCGGCTTGGCCAACGGCAGAGGGCCGGCCTGCCAATCGACGAGTTCCGGACCGTCGTGGTTGATTCTCGCGTTGTGCTGGAAGTACTGCGGGGCCTCCGGTAAGCCCTCCAGCACTGCCGCCACAAATTCTCCCCGGCTCCTATGAGCGAGATAAGGGTTTGCCACTCGCTGTTCGCCAAGGGTCGAGGTCGGAGCGTCGCTGAGGTGCGCGCCGCACAGGGAGCCTGCGCCATGGGCCGGGAAGACCTTCACCTCATCGGGCAGCTTCGAGAGCTTATCGCTCCACGTGTCGAACATCATCGAGGCCAGCGTCGAAGCGGCCATGCCCTCTCCCAGCAGGTCCGGCCGCCCCACGCTGCCAATGAAGAGCGTGTCGCCGGTGAAGACCGCCAACGGCCGGTCCGGTTCCTGTTTGCCGGCGACCACCGCGCATGTCCCGTCGGGCGTGTGGCCGGGCGTCTCCAAGATCCTCACGACCGCGTCCCCGACGGCAAGCGTATCGCCTTCGCGGATCGGTTTGTGGGCATACTTGGCCTCCGTCTTGGCGTTCACATACGTGGGGGCCGTCTTGGCCAGTTCCGCGTGCCCGGCCACGAAGTCGGCGTGCGAGTGCGTCAGGTAGACGCCGACGATCGCCGCTCCTTCCTTCTTGGCCGTCTCCAGGTAGATCGTCGCATCGCGGCCCGGATCGACAACCAGGGCCTCCTTGCCGCTGACCAGCAGATACGAGTAGTGGGAGAGCACCCCAAGCTCGAACTGAACCAGCTTGAAGGCGGGGAACGCATGCGTGTCCTTGATCTGATACGAGGCGGCCTCGAAGCCGTGACTGGCAGATTCGCTGTCTTTGATTTGCCCGGCGGCGGAAGCCAGGGCTTTCGTCGATCCCGGTGCTAAGACGAGCCCGGCCAGAACCGTGGCCAACGCAAGCAGACGCGCAGTCATGACACACCTCTTTCGATACGGGGCAAACGACCTTTTGGCGACCTGTCTGGGTTGACGCCGATCGGTGCCCTCCGGTTACGAGAATAGAGTGAAAGGCTGGCTCGTGCAAGCCACAAAGGTCCGGTAATGCCTGGTCCGGTCAAACAGGTCGCGGCCCTTCGCACGGAGCGCGGAGTTCAGACGGATGCATGGGTCTGAAGCAGGAATTCGCAGATCAACGCGTCGGCGGCGCGCGGTCACCCCGATCCTGCGATCGCGCGCTGCAAGAATTGCATACCACCGCCGCTCCTCACCGCCACATTCTTGCAGCGCTGGGATGGTCTTTCCGCTCTAAGAGACGCGCACCCATCGAAAGCAATTCGCGTGCCAATGCTCAGACGCGACTCCATTGCGACCCGGAGAAGAGACGCTGACGCGTCAAGACCGCAGTTGCTGCATGTGCGAACCGAATCGCCAATCGGGCACACGGCGCTCGATCCGTTCTGACGTCTTGACAAGACGTCAGACCTCGGACAGAATGATCGACGAAGGGCAAGGAACGTTTCTGCCGTCGGGAGGTGTGTCATGGGGAAACTCCTTGTGCTCGTCGCTGCATGTTCTCTTCTGCTGGGCCTGTCGGCCGGCGGCGTGTTCTGCCAGGACCTCGGCGGGACGATCGCGATCACGGTTTCGCCAAACGTGGTCAATACGTCCGCCAAAGGACAATGGGTTACGATCCACGCGGAGATTCCGTACAGCGCGGTGGCGACCGCGAGCGTGTTTGTCAACGGAGTCGCCGTCGATTGGACGAAATCCGACAACCAGGGAGATCTGGTCGCCAAGTTCTGCTTGGACAACGTCCTCGCAGTCATCTCCCCGCCTTCGGCGACGCTGACCCTGACCGGAACGACCACACTCGGCGTACCGTTCAGCGGCACAGATACGGTCAAGGTCGTCACGGTCGGCGACAAACGCTAACCCGGATCGATCCAGGTTTGCACGAGGAGACGGACCGCTTGTTGTCCGCTCCTCGTGCTGTTTCTCCGTATCTTCGGCGTTCAGCGAGCGATGCTATCGGCTTCTGAGGGGTGTGCAGAAGTGCTCGGATGCGCGATCGCATCGCGCGGACGCACTCGCAGGCACCGAGCGCAATGGCAACAGTCGGCCGCAAGGAGGCGGCCTTCTACCGGGTATCGGGCCGTGGCGTTTCAAAACGACTTTCACGCCCGCATGGACAGGTGCGCCACCGGTGATTATCGGAAGGCCAACCATCGGCCCATCTCAGCTTCTCGCGTTGCCTCGGTCCAGTCAAGCCCTCGCGCGGCTCGCCCGTC